>JBHEMN010000146.1:0-17643 GCA_046262575.1 Jatrophihabitantaceae bacterium | reverse complement strand
CGCCGCGCAAGCGGGCCGCGAAGAACGCCGTGGCACCGCTCGACCCGAACGGTCCCGCCGGGCACCCGATCAGCCCGCCGAAGAAGGCCGCCCGCAAGGTCGCACCGAAAGCAGTCGACGCAGCCGGGAACGCGGCCGGCGCGCCCGCGGCGGTCAAGACCCCCCGCAAACGCGCCGCGAAGAAGCTCGCAACCACAGATCCCACCCAGCCCGATCGGGTCTCGCCCAGCCCGGCTGCCCCCATCCTGGCCGCGCCGTCCGTGCTGTTCGTGCCGCCGATCGAGACCAAGTCGGCGACTCGGCCGCGCCGCGGCGCCAAAGCGCCCGCTGGGGCGCCGATCGACGTGCTCGAGCCGGCCCCCGCCGACGCCGACCTCACGGTCGCGGAGGACGCCGAGGACCACACTGCCGAACCCGACGACGTTCGCGAGGCCGCGGTCGAGGAGGCCACCGGAGCCCGCCGCCGTCGGCGCCGCGGTCGTCGCGGACGCGGCGGCGCCGGACGCGGTTCCGACGACGCCCGCGAGGACGACGACGACGGGCCAGTCCAGGCCGCCCAGGCTAGCGAGGGCCGAGGCAGCGAGGCAGGTGTCGGCGTCACCGCCGAGGCCAGCGGTGGCGAAGGTGGCGAAGGTGGCGAAGGTGGCGATTTCGAGAGTGGCGATGGGGAGGACGCCGGCAAGACCACCGGCACGCGCCGCCGCCGCCGGCGCCGCTCCGGAACCGGAGCCGAGGACGCCGAGGGCACCGCGGGTGCTGAGGACGACCCCCCGAACACCGTCGTGCACGTGCGGGCACCACGCGAGAAGACCGCCAAAGCCGCCAAGGCCGACAGGGCCGACGAGCGGACCGACGGCGACGATGGCGTCCGCGGCGTCAAGGGCTCGACCCGGCTGGAGGCCAAGCGCCAGCGCCGCCGAGACGGCCGGGACACGGGCCGGCGTCGCCCACCGATCCTGACCGAGTCGGAGTTTCTCGCCCGCCGCGAGGCTGTCGACCGGGTCATGGCGGTACGTCAGCTCGGCGACCGCACGCAGATCGCTGTGCTGGAGGACGACATCCTGGTCGAGCACTACGTCACCCGGGCCAGTGCGACATCCTATGTCGGCAACGTCTACCTCGGCCGGGTGCAGAACGTGCTGCCCAGCATGGAGGCCGCGTTCGTCGATATCGGCAAGGGCCGCAACGGCGTGCTCTACGCGGGCGAGGTGAATTGGGACGCCGCCGGCCTCGAAGGCAAGTCCCGGGCCATCGAGCACGCCCTGAAGTCCGGCGACGTCGTGCTCGTCCAGGTCACCAAGGACCCGATCGGGCACAAGGGCGCCCGGCTGACGAGCCAGGTGTCGCTGCCCGGTCGCTTCCTCGTCTACGTGCCCGGCGGCGGCATGACCGGCATCAGCCGCAAGCTGCCCGACACTGAACGCCACCGCTTGAAGTCGATCATGAAAAAGATCGTGCCCGAGGATGCCGGCGTCATCATCCGCACCGCCGCCGAGGGGGCCAGCGAGCAAGACCTGACCCACGACGTCGAGCGCCTCAAGGCGCAGTGGGAAAAGATGTCCAAGTCGGCGCAGAAGACCTCCTCCGCGCCGACGCTTGTGCACGGCGAGCCCGACCTCGCGATCCGGGTGGTGCGCGACGTGTTCAACGAGGACTTCAAGAGGCTGGTCGTGCAGGGTGAGGACGCCTGGCAGACCGTCTCGGAGTACATCGAAGGCGTCGCGCCGGATCTGGGCGAGCGCTCGGAGCGGCACACTGCCGAAACCGATCTGTTCCACGACCTGCGCGTCGACGAGCAGTTGGCGAAGGCGCTTGACCGCAAGGTCTACCTGCCCTCAGGTGGCTCTCTGGTCATCGACCGCACCGAGGCGATGACGGTCATCGACGTCAACACCGGGAAGTTCATCGGCTCGGGCGGCAACCTCGAGCAGACCGTCACCCGCAACAACCTCGAGGCGGCCGAGGAGATCGTGCGCCAGCTTCGGCTGCGCGATGTCGGCGGAATTGTCGTGATCGACTTCATCGACATGGTGCTCGAGAGCAACCGTGATCTCGTGCTGCGGCGGCTCACCGAGTGCCTGGGACGCGACCGGACGAAGCACCAGGTGGCGGAGGTCACCTCGCTCGGTCTCGTGCAGATGACCCGCAAACGGGTCGGTGAGGGCTTGCTCGAGGCGTTCAGCGAGCAGTGCACGGTGTGCAACGGCCGCGGGGTGATCCTGCACGCCGAACCGGTCGACAAGACACCGCCTGAGAACGAGGCGTCAGACGTCGATGGTCCCAAGGCGAGGCGCAAGCGCGGCGGCTCGAAGCAGGTGGCCGAGTCCCTCGAACTCGAGCCCGAGGAGCACCGCGAGCAGCGACTGGCCGCGATCGCCGCGATCCACCGGGCTGCGCATCCCGACGAAGCACCGGGCGACGGACCGGGCCAGGACGTCGCGGCGAACCCGGCCGCAAGTATGGACGACGACATGGCAGCCGTAGTCCTCGATGCCGAACTGGTCGACGCCGGGCTCATAGATCCGCCGCCGGTAGGGTTCGATCAGGCAGACCCCGCGTTCGTGAACGCAGTAACGGACGAGCCCGGGCACGTTGGATACCCCGACCTCGGCACCGCCCGAGGGATCGACGACGTCGAAGTCATCGATGTCGATGGCCCCCCTGCCGGGCCGGATGACGTCGTCGCCCCGGAGCCCGTCGAGGTCGAGGATTCTGCGGCCGTCCAGGCACGGCCCGCGCCGCGACGCCGGCGCGCAGCGAGCCGCCCCGCCGGGCCACCGGTGGCCGTGGGCTGACTCGAGGAGGCGTTTTTGCTTCGCCGCCCAGCGGTGCCGTAATCTGAACGATGGCCCATCTCGCGGTGGGCCGCCGCCGCGTGCGTTGCCTCCCGGCACCTCGTCGGCCTCTGATCAGCACAGTCACAGCAAGGCTCAGCCAGCCAAGGAGTGGATCCCGCGATGTATGCCATCGTCAAGACCGGCGGCAAGCAGTACAAGGTCGCCGTGGGCGATGTGCTCGAGATCGAAAAACTCGATGCGGCTCCGGGGGCCGAGGTCGCGCTGCCCGCGATTCTGCTCGTCGACGGCGAAGCAGTCACGCACGAGGCCGCCAAGCTGGCCGAGGTCGCCGTCACCGCAGAGGTGGTCGCGCAGACCAAGGGCCCCAAGATCCGCATCCACAAGTACAAGAACAAGACCGGTTACCACAAGCGCATGGGCCACCGTCAGCGGTTAACCCAGGTCAAGGTAACCGGGATCGACGCGAAGTATGGGAGTACAGACATGGCACACAAGAAGGGTGCGTCCAGCTCCCGCAACGGTCGCGACTCCAACCCCCAGTATCTCGGCGTCAAGCGCTTCGGTGGGCAGACCGTGAACGCCGGCGAGATCCTCGTCCGCCAGCGCGGCACCAAGTTCCACCCCGGTGTGGGCGTCGGACGCGGACGCGACGACACGTTGTTCGCCCTGGTCGAAGGCGCCGTGCAGTTCGGCGTCTCGCGCGGGCGCAAGACCGTCAACATCGTCCCCGCAGAGCTCGTCGAGGCCTGAGCGGCCCCGTCCCGATCAGGCACCGGGGTGCGGCCGCACATCGCGGCACGAT
This sequence comes from Jatrophihabitantaceae bacterium, assembly GCA_046262575.1. Taxonomy (GTDB): domain Bacteria; phylum Actinomycetota; class Actinomycetes; order Mycobacteriales; family Jatrophihabitantaceae; genus QHCC01. Next base: position 14,043 of record JBHEMN010000146.1, on the reverse strand, counting down.
TGCACAATCGGGAGTCGGACGGAGGCCCAGCCGGCGATGGCGAGTTTTATCGATCGCGTGGTGTTGCACGTCGCTGCCGGTAACGGCGGGCACGGAGTGGCGTCGATACACCGGGAGAAGTTCAAACCGCTCGGTGGCCCGGACGGTGGCAACGGCGGGCGTGGCGGCGACGTCGTGCTCCTCGTCGATGCGAGCGCGCACCCCCTGCTCGATTTCCATCACCACCCCCATCAGCGCGCGGGCAACGGCAAGCAGGGCGCGGGCAGCCATCGCAACGGCGCCGAGGGCGGCGACCTGCACCTCCGGGTCCCGAACGGCACCGTGGTCCTCGACGAGAACGGCGGGTTACTGGCCGACCTCACCGGCAGCGGCGCTCGCTACGTCGCGGCCCAGGGCGGCCGCGGCGGGTTGGGCAATTCCGCGCTCGCCTCGCCGCGACGCAAGGCGCCAGGCTTCGCGCTGCTCGGCGAGCCCGGCGAGTGCCGCGACCTCATTCTCGAACTCAAGAGTGTCGCCGACGTCGGGCTCGTGGGCTTTCCCAGCGCCGGCAAGTCGTCCTTGATCGCCGCCGTGTCGGCCGCGCGTCCCAAGATCGCCGACTACCCGTTCACGACCCTGCTGCCCAATCTGGGAGTGGTCAGCGCGGGCGACACCACGTTCACGGTTGCCGATGTCCCTGGCCTGATCCCCGGTGCCGCCCAGGGCAAGGGCCTCGGCCTGGACTTCCTGCGCCACATCGAACGGTGTGCGGTGCTCCTGCACGTTCTGGACTGCGCGACGCTCGACCCGGGACGAGATCCGCTCAGCGATCTCGACGCGCTCGAGGCCGAGCTCGCGCAGTACGAGGGAACGTTCGGTGACCGGCTCACGAGGCCGCGCCTGGTCGCGCTGAACAAGGTCGACATCCCGGAGGGGGCCGAGCTGGCCGAGCTCGTGCGCCCCGAACTGGAGGCGCGCGGGTTACCGGTCTTCGAGATCTCGGCGGTCAGCCATACCGGGCTGCGGGCACTGACGTTCGCGCTGGCCGACGCCGTCGAGGTCCATCGCGCCGCCCGCCCGGACCCGGAAGCCACCAGGATCGTGTTGTCACCGAAGGCTGTCGACGATGTCGGCTTCACGGTCGCACCTGACCCGGCCGACGTCGGCGGCTTCATCGTGCGCGGCGACAAGCCCGAGCTCTGGGTGCGTCAGACGACTTTCGACAACGACGAGGCGGTCGGCTACCTCGCCGACCGGCTGGCGCGCCTCGGGGTCGAAGCCCAACTGGCGAGGCTCGGCGCCGAGCCCGGGGCCGCCGTCACTATCGGCGAGGTCACGTTCGACTTCGAGCCCACCGGGGGCGTCGACGACTCGCAGTACACGCCGACCCGGCGCGGGACCGATGAGCGGCTCGAGACAGTGACCCGGCCGAATCCCACGCAGCGGCTGGCGGCCAAGAAGGCGCGGCGGGTGCGTGCCGACGACCTCGACTCCGACTGGACCGACGCGATCGGCTCGCCCGAGGTCGACGAGGGATGACCCGCGAGCTCATCGCGTCCGCGCACCGGACCGTCGTCAAGGTCGGCTCGGCCTCACTGACCTCGCGCGGTCAGCTCGATCCGCAGCGTCTGGACGCCATCGTCGAGGTCCTGGCCCGGCGGCAGGCAACCGGCCAGCAGGTCGTTCTCGTCTCATCCGGAGCGATTGCGGCCGGTATCGGGCCGCTGGGGCTGCGCTCGCGCCCACGTGACCTGGCCACCCAGCAGGCAGCGGCCAGCGTCGGGCAGTTGCTGCTGGCAGAGCGTTACGCGGCCTCCTTCGCACGCTACGGATTGCGGGTGGGACAGGTGTTGCTCACCGCGGACGATCTGCACCGCCGTGGCCACTACCGCAATGCGGAGCGAACCCTGGAACGGCTGCTGGCGCTCGGCGTCATCGCCATCGTCAACGAGAACGACACCGTGGCCACCCACGAGATCCGCTTCGGTGACAACGACCGGCTCGCCGCCCTGGTCGCTCACCTCGTGCACGCGGACGCGCTGGTGCTGCTCACCGACGTCGACGGCCTCTACACGGGTAGACCCGGGCGGCCGGATTCCCAGTTCGTCGCCGAGGTGCGTTCACTCGCCGAGCTCGCCGGCGTGAAGATCAGTGGGAAAGGCAGCCACGTCGGCTCCGGCGGGATGCTCACGAAGATCGACGCGGCGGCCATCGCGACCAGTGAGGGCATCCCCGTCGTCCTGGCCTGCGCCGAACACATCGCGGACGCGCTGGCCGGCACTGCGGGCACGCTGTTCCACGCGGGCGGCGACCGGACGGCGTCGCGGCTGTTCTGGCTGCGGCACGCGACGACGCCGCGGGGGCGGCTCGTGCTCGATGCCGGGGCCGTGGCCGCCGTCGTCGGGCGCAGGACCTCGCTGCTGCCGGCGGGTATCACTGCCGTCGCGGGGGACTTCGACTCGGGCGACCCGGTCGAGCTGGTCGGCCCGGACGGCGTCGTGGTAGGCCGGGGACTCGTGGGTTACGACGCCGCCGACCTGCCGGCGCTGTTGGGCCGAAAGACCGGCGACCTGCCGGCCGAGTTCCGCCGCGAGATCGTGCACCGCGACGACCTCGTCCTGCTCTGACCCGGACGACGGACCCGTCGCTGAGCCACGGTGGCGGCCTACTCGGCTGGTTCGGCGATGAGGGCGGTGCCGATGGGCTGAAAACCGAGGCGTGCATAGATTCGAGCCACGGCCGGGTCGCTGGCGGACAGGAAGACCGTGCTGATCCCGCCCGCTCGAGCATCGGCGAGAAGAGCCGCGGTGACCACGCGCGCGAGTCCGCGCCGCCGCGCACTCGGCAGGGTGCCGACCCCGGCGATTTCGGTCGTGTCGCCGACCGGGTGGTGCTGACCCGAGCAGAGCGCGACGCCGTCCTCGATCGCTGCGGCCACCACGGACAAGCCGCGACGAATGCGCTCCGCTGTGCGCCCGGCCGACCCGTCCTCGATTACGCGGGCGGCCTGTTCGGCGAGTTCGGGCAGCCCGGCGCAGCCCAAGTGCGTGCCGGGCTCGTTGAAGGCGAGGTGCGGCACCGCTGTCGCGGACGCGAGCACCGGGTCATCGGGACCGAGCACCCGCACCACCACGTCGACCGCGCCCGCGGACATCGCGCCCGCGGACAACGCGCCGGCAGACGTTATGGCCGCGGACATCGCGCCCGCGGACGTTGTGGCCGCGGACGTTGTGGCCGCGGAGCCGCCGAGCACCATCAAGGGATGCCGGTGCACATTCAGGCCTTCGGCGATGGCCACGGCTTCGAGCGAGGGTGTCGTCTCGGCCACCCACTCGAAGCTCTGCGCAATTCCCAATTCCTGCTGCCGCGCCAGCACGACGCGGACGTGGGTCGCTGTCAGCGGTCCACGATGCCCGAGGGTCGGTCGGGCGTAGTACTGGTAGCCCGCGCCGTCGCGGACGAACAAGGTCAGCGGGCCGAAGTCCTCGGCGTGGGCGGCGCTTCGGGGCGCTGCGTCGCAATAGCGCTCGATATGGGCGAGCACCCGGTCCGCGTCTGACACGGCCTCTTGATCATCGGCCACTGGGTGATCGAAGCACTACTCTGTGCCAGTGGGCGAGCCAATAATCACCGAGCAGGACGTTCGAGCGGTCGCGCAGCGGGCGCGCGCGGCAGCGGACGAGCTCGCGCCGCTGAGCCGGGCGGACAAGGACGCCGCGCTGCAGGCGATGGCATCCGCAGTCGAGGACGCGACCGATTCGATCCTCGCCGCCAATGCGCGTGACATCGACGCGGGTCGCGGGGCCGGGCTGTCCGAGACCCTGGTCGATCGGCTCGCGCTGGACGCCGATCGCGTCTTCGCGATGGCCCGTGGGCTGCGCGAGGTCGCCGCCCTGCCCGACCCGGTCGGTGAGGTGCTGCGCGGCTACACCCAGCCCAACGGGCTGGAGATCAGGCAGGTCCGGGTCCCGTTCGGGGTCATCGCGATGATCTACGAGGCGCGCCCGAACGTCACCGTCGACGCCGCGGGCTTGGCGCTCAAGAGCGGCAATGCGGCGCTGCTGCGCGGATCGTTGTCCGCGCGTGAGTCCAACACGGCGCTCATCGACATACTCGCTGGTGCTGCCGAGAAGGCCGGCCTCCCGCGGGACTCGGTCCAGTTCGTTCCCGGTAGCGACCGCGCCAGCATCGGGTACCTGCTGCGCGCCCGCGGCCTGGTCGACCTCGTCATTCCGCGCGGTGGGGCGGGGCTGATCACCTACGTAGTCGAGAACTCGACGGTGGCGGTGATCGAGACCGGGGTGGGGAACGTGCACGTCTACGTCGACGCGAGTGCCGACCTCGAGATGGCCGAGCGGATCGTCGTCAATTCCAAGACCTCGCGGGTAAGTGTCTGCAACTCCGCCGAGACGCTGCTGGTACACCGCTCGATCGCCGAGCAATTCGTCCCGCGCATCACCTCGGCGTTGCAGACCCAGGGTGTCGTCGTGCACGGTGATGAGTCGTTCGGCGCACTCGACGGCGTCGAGCCGGCGAGCGAGGACGACTGGGCCCGCGAGTACCTCTCCCTCGACATGGCCGCCCGCGTCGTCGCCGATGTCGACGAGGCGATCGCCCACATCCGCCGCTGGTCATCCGGGCACACCGAAGCAATCGTCACCCGTGACCTCGACACGGCTCGTCATTTCATAGCGCGGGTTGATTCGGCTGCGGTGATGGTGAACGCATCGACCCGATTCACCGACGGCGGCGAGTTCGGTTTCGGTGCGGAGATCGGCATCTCCACCCAGAAGATGCACGCGCGTGGGCCGATGGGTCTGCCCGAGCTCACGTCCACCAAATGGGTCGTGACTGGGAACGGCCAGATCCGCTGACTGCGCCGCGCGCTAATCAGGCGTCTGGGTCGAGGCGCGTTTGGTCCGCTCGGGATGGGCGGTCCGCTCGTCGGAGTCCTCGAGGATAATTTCGGCCTGCCGGTGCGGATCGTCGCTCCCGGCGGCGACCTCCTCGGGCGTCAGGCGGGCGCGGCTCTCAACGCGTGCCTCGTCTGGGTGCTCAATCATGCCTGGACCGTACCCGTTCGAGCTGCTGACGCACCTCGCGCCGCCGAGCTGTCGGAGCGCTGCGCCGACGCGCCGATGAGCACAGTCTTCCTGGCCACCAATTCCCGGTTGCCCTGGTGCGCGACCGTGGGGAACCGCAGCATTGAGTCATGACCAGAGCGCGGCGCCACGTCAGGCACGACGAGTGAGCGGGCGCCCGGCGCCTGCGGCGCAGCTCACGGCCGCGGGCCTGCAGTTCCTGCGTGACCGGCACCTCGCCACGTTCACCTCGCTACGTCCGGACGGTTCGCCGCACGTCACCCCCGTCGGTTTCACTTGGGACGCGCAGCGGGCCATCGCCCTCGTGATCACGAGTAGGACCAGCCGAAAGGCACGCAATGCCGGACTGGGTGGACACGTCGTCCTCTGTCAGTTCGAGGGGCGCCGCTGGTTGGCGCTCGAAGGAACCAGCCGGGTCACCGCTGACGTCGCCGAGGTTGCCGCCGCCGTCGCGCGCTATGCCGAGCGGTATCGCGTGCCGGGCCAGAACCCCGCCCGGGTCGCGATCGAGATCGAGGTCGACCGGCTGCTCGGGTCGGCCGAGTTCCTGGCTGTTGTCTAGACCTCACCGCCGACGGCACCGTTGCGACGCAGTGTCGGAACGGCCGGCGGGTCGCAGCGGCCCCGAGCGCGCCGAGCTGCTGGCCGACGCCTGGCGCACGAAGGCACCGCGTGCTCCGAGCCGCATACGATGCCCAACAGAGCCAAATCGGATATGACCACCGGTGTCTGACGAAGGAGAACGCGAATGCCCAGCCGTACCGCCCGCACAGCGTGGACCGGCAGCCTCATGGAGGGCTCGGGTCAGGTCGAGATGTCGAGTTCGCATGTCGGCACGTACGACGTGTCCTTCCCGAAGCGAGCGGCCGAGGACGCCGGCGGCACCACCAGCCCGGAGGAGCTGATCGCCGCGGCGCACTCCTCCTGCTACGCGATGTCACTCGCGTCGGAGATCGCGAAGTCCGGCGGCACCCCGCAAGCCCTCGACGTCAGGGCGGTGGTGACGGTCGGCCGTGACGACTCCGGCTTACGGATCTCGACCAGCGCACTGACGGTGCGCGCCGAGGTCGACGGCCTGGACGCCGACGCATTCGCCAAGGTCGCCCAGGTGGCCAAGGACGGCTGCCCGGTGAGCAAGGCGCTGTCCGGACTCGAGATCACCCTGGACGCGGCGCTCGAGGGCTGACTGTCCTGTTCGCCTACGCGAGTTCGTTGGGACCCTCGAACCAGACGGCAACCTGGTTAGGCGAGGCCACGCGATCGAACATCCTGCGTCGACACATCATCCACGGCTGATCTCGCCCCGCGACGTCCCTGGGCGGCGCAGGAGGGGGACGGTCGGTGGCTTGCCGGCGGCCGGGTCATCGAGCTGGTCGATCAGAGCGTCGGCCCAGGACAGCAGGCCCGGCACGTCGATGCCGTGAGGGGGTGCGGTTGCGTAGTCCGCGATCCGTACGCGGCCGCGCCGCAAGAGGGCAACGGCGCCCGATTGGTTTCCGCGCAGGGCGTGCGTGAGGCCGACAGCCAGCTGGGCCAATCCCTGCCAGAGGTCCCGTTCGGACTCAGGTGCGGACTTCCAACTGGCCTCGAGCGCCTCGTGGGCGTGGAACGGCAGGCCCTGGTCGAGCAGTCGCTGCGCCTCGGCGAGCGACTCCGCCGGGGGCAGCACGAACCCCTCCGGTGCGCGGGGCACTCCAGCCGTGCCGCGGGGCATGGGGCGCCCGAGGCCGTCGCGGGGACGCGCGTTGAGAGGCCGGCCACTGGGATCTCGCTCACGCTCGGGCACAGCTCAGAATCCCGTCACGTCGAACACGGCTGCGAGCGCCACACCGACACCGCGATCGGGCTTGGGGTGCGGCGCTGGTCGTTCGCGCCTGGGCGTCTCGGTCACCCAGCGAGCGTATGCCCGCGTGGGCGGCCGGGGGGCGGGGGCGACCGGTCAGCGGTGGCGCCCTGGGGCCGAGGCGTGCCAGGGTGGAAACATGTGCCGCAACATCCGCGTCCTGAACAACTTCGAGCCGCCCGCTACGTCGGAGGAGGTGCAGGCCGCCGCGCTGCAGTACGTGCGCAAGGTGAGTGGCTCGACCAAGCCGTCTGCCGCGAACGAGGCAGCATTCGACCACGCGGTCGCCGAGATCGCGCACGTGACGCAGCACCTGCTCGACGCACTGGTGACCACCGCGCAGAAGCGGGACCGAGCAGTGGAAGCCGCCAAGGCGCGCGAGCGCAGCGCAAAGCGGTTCGCGTCTGCGTAAGGGTTCTCGAGTGCGCCTGCCCGCCCCCGCTCTTGGCGACCGGGCGGTACCCCCTAGGGTGCGCACCATGGGCAACGACGTGTTCCCCGCTGCGGGTTCCGACTTCGGCCAGCGGGTGCGAGCCCGGCTGCGCGACGAGCAGATCCTCTGGTTCACCACGGTTGGCGCAGACGGCACGCCCCAGCCCAACCCGGTCTGGTTCCTCTGGGACGAAGACGCGACGCTGCTGGTCTACAACAGGGCTGAGGCGAACCGGCTGACGCACATCGCAGACCGGCCGCGGGTCGCGATGCACTTCGATGGAGACGGCCACGGCGGCGACATCGTGGTGATGGTCGGGCGCGCGCAGCTGGCAGAAGATGAGCCCGCGCCGCATCACCATTCCGCGTACCTGACGAAGTACCGCGACGCGATGGCGATGGTCAGCGGCAGCCCGGAAGCATTCAGCGCCGCGTACCCAGTCGCGCTCAGCGTGCACATCGAGCGCGTCCGCGGGCATTAGCCACGACGAGCCGCGCCGCCGTTCGGGAGGCGACGACATCGAGGCGACGTAGGCTGAAACAACCGTCGGGAGGAGACGCGATGACCACCACGCCGGCCCTCGGCAAGCCTGCGCGGCCCGGGCCCTTTGCCTGGATCGGCGCGTTCACCGGCTTCTACCCGGCCCAGGCCCAAGAGTTCGGCACCCTCGATCCGATCACCCGGTTCCTGTATGCCTCCCGCAGCGTCATCCTCGTGATCTCGGCGCAGTCGGCCGTCATCGCCGGTCTCCTCGCCGCCACGCACCGGCATTTCGCCCTCCTGCCGTTCGCACTGGTGCTGGTGGGCTACGTCGTGCTGCATGCGATCAGCAACCTGTCCAACGACTACTTCGGCTACCGGCGCGGGCACGACACCGAGGACTCACCCCGGCGTCGCTACACGCTGCACCCGATCGCCAGCGGCGCGGTTACGCCGCGGCTGCTCGCCGGTGGACTCGGCGTCCTCGGCCTGCTTGCCCTCGCGATCGCGGTCTACTTCGTCGCGCTGCGGGGGTGGGGCGCACTCATCCTCGCCGCCGTCGGCGCGGTACTGCTCTACGCATACGACGCGGCACCGCGCGCCCTGAAGGAGCTTGGACTCGGTGAGGTGGCCGCCTTCGCCGTCTGGGGCCCCCTGATGATCGGCGGGGGCTACTACGTCATCACCGGGCAGCTGGCGGGGGAGGCCTTCCTGGTATCGGTGCCCATCGGCCTGGGCGTGGCCTCGATCCTGATCGGCAAGCACATCGACCAGCGCATATTCGACACGTCCCAGCGGCAACGCACCCTCCCGGTACTGCTCGGCGAGCGGGGTGCCCGGCTGCTGAACCGCGCCGCCGTCGCGGCGATGTACGCACTCACCGCCGCCGCGATCGCCGTCGGCTCCCTGACCCCGTTCGCTCTGGTCGTGTTCGTAGCGGCGCCGCGGGCCGTTCGCGCCCTCCGGGTGATGTCGCGGCCGGCGCCGGACGATCCGCCGGTCGGCTACATCGGCTGGCCGTTGTGGTACCACCGGGTCTGTCTCGTGCACCACCGCGCCTTCGGATGGCTGTTCATCCTCGGCCTCGCGGCCGGCGCGGCCTTCCCGCACGTCCGGCTCGGCTGACAGTGCCCGAGGGTGCTGCGCAGGACCGCGCGCCGGTCGGCGGTCTCCCGGTTGGAGTTCCGGTGCCGACTGCACGACACTGCCTATGACACCTGCCCACGCGGGCTCTAGCTGGGGGACGACATGGCGTACTTCGTGACGGGGGCCACCGGCTTCATCGGACGCTTCCTGACTGCCGAACTGCTCCACCGTGAGGGCACGATCTACGTCCTGTGCCGCGCCGGCTCGCTGGACAAGCTCGACGACCTGCGCGCCCGCCTGGGCACCGACGACACCCGCGTGGTCGCCGTCGTCGGGGATCTGTCCAAGACGCGCCTCGGCGTCGATCCGGCTGAGGTGGCCAAGCTGGACGGCCGGATCGAGCACTTCTTCCACCTGGCCGCGATCTATGACCTCACCGCCGATGCCGACCGCCAACGGGTGGCCAACGTCGAGGGCACCCGGCACGCCGTCGAACTCGCCGAAGCCGTGCACGCGGGACACTTCCACCAGGTCAGCTCCATCGCCGCAGCCGGTCTCTATCCCGGCGTCTTCACCGAGGACATGTTCGACGAGGCCACCGACATCGACAACAACGCGTACTTCCTGACAAAGCACGAGTCCGAAGCGGTGGTGCGCAACCAGTGCACCGTCCCGTGGCGCGTCTACCGGCCCGCCGCCGTGGTCGGACACTCCGAGACCGGCGAGATCGACAAGATCGACGGTCCGTACTACTTCTTCCGCACCATCCAGCGCGTGCGGGGCATCGCGCCGTCGTGGCTGCGCGGCGTCGGCATCGAGGGCGGCCCGATCAACCTCGTCCCGGTCGACTTCGTGGCGAAGGCGATGGACTACCTGGCCCACCAACCAGGCCTTGACGGCCGGGCCTTCCATCTCACCGACCCGGAGCCGCTGACGGTCGGCGGGATGGCCAACGTCTTCGCCAAGGCCGCGCACGCACCGTCATTCGCGATCAACATCGACACCCGGTTCCTCGACGCGATCCCCGGGCTCATCAAGGCCAGCCTCAGCAGATGGCCCGGCGCGAAGCAGGCCACCGACCTGATCCTGGCCGAGTTGGGTATCCCGCGCGAGGTGCTGCATTACGTCAACTATCCGACCTCATTCGACTCGACCAAGACGCAGGAGGCATTGGCCGGCTCGGGCATCGTCGTCCCGCCACTGGCCAGCTACGCCCAGAACCTCTGGGAATACTGGGAGCGCACCCACAGCCCGGACCGGCGCAAGGATCGCTCCCTGGCCCGAGCCATCAAGGACAAGAACGTCATGATCACGGGCGCTTCGTCCGGGATCGGCCGGGCCACCGCGCTGCGGGTGGGCGCGGCCGGCGGCAACGTCATCCTTGTCGCCCGCAACGCAGAGAAGCTGGAAGAAACCAAGCGTGACATCGAGGATCTCGGCGGCGTCGCCTTCGTGCATCGCTGCGATCTGTCGGACATGGCCGACGTTGAGCGCCTGGCCAAGGAGGTGCTCGACGAGCACGGCCGTGTCGACGTTCTGGTCAACAACGCGGGCCGCTCGATCCGCCGCTCGATATCACTCTCATACGACCGGTTCCACGACTTCGAACGGACCATGCAGCTGAACTACTTCGGCGCGGTGCGCTTGATCCTGAGCCTGCTGCCCGTGATGCGCATCCCCAGCGACGGCCGCAAGGGCGGGCACATCATCAACATCAGCTCGATCGGCGTTCAGACCAACACGCCGCGCTTCTCAGCCTACGTCGCATCGAAAGCGGCATTGGACGCGTTCTCGCGGTGCATTGCCTCGGAGGTGATCGACGACGGTGTGTACCTGACGACAATCCACATGCCCCTGGTGCGCACGCCGATGATCGCGCCCACCACGATGTATGACCGGTTCCCGACCATCACGCCCGCCGAGGCCGCCGACATGATCTGCAAGGCCATGATCGGCAGGCCCAAGAAGGTCGGCACCACGCTGGGCAATGCCGGCGCGCTCGCCTACCAGATCGCACCCCGCGGCGTGGACGTCATCCTCAACGCCGGCTACAAGCTGTTCCCCGACTCGAAGGCGGCGCGCGGCGGGGAGCGCGGGGCTACGACGTCCGACGAGCCGTCTACCGAGAGCGTGGCGTTCGCCCATATCCTGCGAGGCGTGCACTGGTAGGCCAGACCTAGGAGCCCGAGCTGAGCTGAGCCTTCCCTAGGATCCACTGCATGACGCGGGTCGGGATCATGGGCGGGACTTTCGATCCGATCCACCACGGGCACCTGGTGGCGGCATCGGAGGTCGCCGCGCTGTTCGAATTGGACGAGGTGATCTTCGTCCCGACCGGCGAGCCATGGCAGAAGCCGACCCGACAGGTGAGCGCGGCCGAGCACCGCTACCTCATGACGGTGATCGCGACGGCGTCCAACCCGCGGTTTTGGGTGAGCCGCGTCGACATCGACCGCGCCGGTCCGACCTATACCGTCGACACGATCCGCGACATCGCTGCTCAGCGGCCCGGTGCCGAGATGTACTTCATCACCGGCGCCGATGCGCTGGGCCAGATCCTGTCTTGGAAGGATTCCCAGCGCGCGATCCGAATGGCGCATCTCGTCGGCGTCACCCGGCCGGGCTACGAACTGTCCGGTGCGCACCTCCCGTCGGACGCTGTCACACTGCTCGACGTCCCTGCGATGGCGATCTCCTCGAGTGACTGCCGCGCGCGGGTGCGCCAAGGCAATCCGGTCTGGTACCTCGTGCCGGACGGGGTGGTGCAGTACATCAGCAAGCACAACCTCTACCGCGACGCCCCGTAGGCTGGCTGGTCGTGACCGCCACCGACACCGCCCGCGAGCTCGCGCTCGTCGCCGGCCACGCCGCCAGCGACAAGCTCGCAACCGACATCGTGCTCATCGACGTCAGTGCCCGACTGGCCCTCACCGACGTATTCGTCATCGCCACCGGCAACAACGAGCGGCAGGTCGAGGCCATCGTCGACGAGGTCGAGGAGAAGCTGCGCCTGGCAGGCGTCAAGCCGCTGCGCCGGGAGGGCCGCCGCGACGGCCGGTGGGTGCTCCTGGACTATGCGGAAATCGTCGTGCATGTCCAGCATTGCGAGGAGCGCGTCTTCTACGCCCTGGAACGGCTCTGGAAGGACTGCCCGGTCATCCCCTTCGAGGGCAGCGCCGGCGAGACACCTTGAGCGCAGCGCAATGAGGTGCCAGGCTCGCCGGGCGCGCACGGCCTGGCAGCGGTAGGCTCCCCTCGTGATCGACACCGCAAGCCTGCTTCTTCCCCTGCCGCGCTGATCGAGCCCTCTCGCCAGCGCGGCTGAGCCTCTGCGATCGCGCAGGGGCTCTTCTGTTTGTCCGGCCCGGACCATTGACGAAGAAGCGTGCAACGCCAAGGGAGCAGCACGATGAGCACCACCGAGGACCCGACTGCTGTCGCGGACGAAGCGACGGCTGCCATGGCGGCGGACACCACCGCTGACATTCCGCCGCATCGATACACGGCGGCACTGGCCGACGCGATCGAGACGTCATGGCAGGACCGTTGGGAGCGGGAGGGAACGTTCAACGCTCCCAACCCCGGCGGCGACCTGGGCGAGGGGTTCGACCGGGTCGCGATCCGCTCGCACGCCTACATCCTCGACATGTTCCCCTACCCCTCCGGCGCGGGACTTCACGTCGGCCACCCGCTGGGTTACATCGGCACCGACGTCTACGCCCGCTACTTGCGCATGCGCGGTGAGAACGTCCTGCACGCGATGGGCTTCGATGCCTTTGGGCTGCCGGCCGAGCAGTACGCGGTGCAGACCGGGCAGCACCCGGCGACGACCACGTACGCCAACATCGAGATCTACCAGCGCCAACTGCGCCGGTTGGGTTTGGGATATGACCAGCGCCGCTCTCTCGCGACGGCTGACCCAGCTTTCTACCGATGGACGCAGTGGATCTTCTTGCAGATCTTCAACGCCTGGTACGACAGTGCGCTTGACCGGGCCCGGCCGATCGCTGAGCTGGTCGCGGAATTGTCGACGGGCGTGCGCGAACCGGCCGAAGGCACGAACACCTTCGAACGGCCCTGGCTGGAGCTGACAGATGTCGAGCAACGCCAGGTGATCGACAACCACCGGCTGGCCTACCGCGCCGAGTCCCCGGTCAATTGGTGCCCGGGCCTGGGCACCGTGCTGGCCAACGAGGAGGTGACTGCCGATGGCCGTAGCGAGCGGGGCAACTTTCCGGTGTTCCGCAAGCCGCTGGCCCAGTGGATGCTGCGCATCACCGCCTACGCGGACCGCCTGATCGATGACCTTGAGTTCATCGACTGGCCCGAGAAGGTGCGCGCGATGCAGCGCAACTGGATCGGACGATCCAGCGGTGCGTACATCGACTTTCCCTGCGGTGCGAACGCGATCTCGGTGTTCACCACCCGGCCCGACACGATCTTCGGCGCGACGTACATGGTGCTGGCCCCAGAGCACCCGATGGTCGAGGAGTTGGCGCCGCAGTCCTGGCCGGACGGCACCAGGCAGGCATGGACCGGCGCCCATGCGTCGCCACCCGCGGCGGTCGCCTCCTATCGCGCGTTTGCCACCGCTAATTCCGAGCAGGATCGGCAGGCAGAGGGAAAGGTGAAGACTGGCGTATTCACCGGAGCTTTCGCGACCAACCCCGTGACCGGCGCCCAGCTGCCGGTCTTCATCGCCGACTACGTCCTGATGGGATACGGCACCGGCGCCATCATGGCGGTCCCCGCCCAGGACGAGCGGGACTGGGAGTTCGCGCAGCGCTTCGACCTGCCGATTGTGCGCACGGTGCAGCCGCCTGACGGCTTCGACGGCAACGCCTACACCGGTGAAGGCCCGGCGATCAACTCATCGGTCGACGGACTGAGCCTGGATGGTCTGACGGTGACGGATGCGAAGGCCGCGACTGTCGACTGGCTGGAGGCTAACGAGGTAGGACGAGGCACGAAGACCTACCGCCTGCGGGACTGGCTGTTCAGCCGCCAGCGGTACTGGGGCGAGCCGTTCCCGATCGTCTACGACGAGACCGGGCTGCCCATCGCCGTGCCGGACTCCATGCTGCCCGTCGAGCTGCCCGAGACCGACGACTTCTCGCCGA
>JBHEMN010000145.1:0-5082 GCA_046262575.1 Jatrophihabitantaceae bacterium | reverse complement strand
CGCCGGCGTCGGCGACGCTGGGGTCGTTTTGCTGTCGTGCTCCTGGTCGTGATCGCCGTGTCCGGTGGCGCGGCCTACGTCGCACTGGGCACTGACGTCGTCGCCGTCAAGTCGGTGAAAGTCAGCGGCACCAGTGCGATTTCCCGCTCTGCAGTGTTGACGGCAGCGCACGTACCAATGGGCACGCCGATGGTGCGGTTGGATGCCGCAGCGATTCGTGACCGGGTGTTGGGCGCGCTGCCAGTCGTAGCCGACGTCTCCGTCCGGCGTCAGTGGCCCTCGACGGTGCGGCTGGTCATAACCGAACGCACCCCGGCCGCTGCCGTCCCGCAAGCCGGGCGCTACACCATCGTCGACCGCACCAGCATGCCGTACCGCACCGTTAGCACCTCACCACCAGGTCTTGCGGTCCTGCTGGTCAGCCGGCCCGGCACTGCGGACGAGAGCACCCTGGCGGCCCTCGCGGTGCTCGACAGCCTGCCCACCTACCTCCGCCGGCTGCTGTTGCGGATCGAGGCGCCGACCGCGCAGCAGGTGCAATTGTTGTTACGGGACAAGCGAAGGATCATCTGGGGGAGTGCAGGCGATGCCGATGCAAAGGTGGCCGTGGTCCGCGTGCTGCTGACCCGACCCGGCGCAATCATCGACGTCAGCTCCCCGGGTCTGGCCACAGTTCGCTGAGCGACACGCCGGACATGTTCTTGACCTGACCGGATGCCGAACATAGCGTCCACCACATCGTCCAGGTTGACATAACTATAAGCCTGTAGTTGAGGGTGAGGGTACACCTCCACCGCATCCGACCACCTCTCTCGAAAGGCGAATCCTCCGATGACACCTCCGCACAACTACCTCGCAGTGATCAAGGTGGTCGGGATCGGCGGCGGCGGCGTCAACGCCGTCAACCGGATGATCGAAGTCGGGCTCAAGGGCGTCGAGTTCATCGCCATCAACACCGACGCCCAGGCTCTGCTGATGAGTGATGCCGACGTCAAGCTCGACATCGGCCGCGAGCTCACCCGCGGTCTGGGCGCCGGCGCCAACCCGGACGTCGGCAAGCAGGCCGCCGAGGACCATCGCGACGAGATCGAAGAGGTGCTCAAGGGTGCCGACATGGTCTTCGTGACCGCCGGGGAGGGAGGCGGCACCGGCACCGGTGGCGCGCCGGTCGTCGCGAGCATGGCGCGCAAGCTGGGTGCCCTGACGATCGGCGTGGTCACCCGGCCTCTCTCCTTCGAGGGCAGGCGCCGAGCGACGCAGGCCGACGTCGGCGTCGAGTCCCTTCGAAATGAGTGCGACACACTGATCGTGATCCCCAACGATCGGCTGCTTCAGCTCGGCGACAAGAACGTCTCGATGATGGAGGCCTTCAAGACTGCCGATGCGGTGCTGCTGTCGGGTGTCCAGGGCATCACCGACCTGATCACCACACCCGGACTGATCAACCTCGACTTCGCCGACGTCAAGTCCGTGATGTCCGGCGCAGGTTCGGCGCTGATGGGCATCGGTAGCTCCCGGGGAGCTGACCGGGCAGTGTCAGCCGCTGAGCTGGCCATTGCCAGCCCGCTGCTCGAAGCTTCAATGGACGGTGCCCACGGCGTTCTGCTCTCGATTTCCGGTGGATCCGACCTGGGCCTGTTCGAGATCAACGAAGCCGCCTCGCTCGTCGCTGACGCCGCGCACCCCGATGCCAACATCATCTTCGGAGCAGTCATCGATGACGCCTTGGGCGACGAGGTGCGGGTGACCGTCATCGCGGCCGGGTTCGACGGCGGCGCGCCCACGTACAAGAAATCCGAACCCCGACGAGTTTCCGTGCCCGTCGAGGCCTTGCGCCCGCATGACATCGACGTGACCAACGGCGCCGAGCGGGTCCGCGTGCCGGCGCAGGCCGGCCGTCCGAGTGAGCGTCCGAAGCGGACAGTGGTCTTTGAGGACGACCTCGACGTTCCCGATTTCCTGAAGTAGGAGGCGGTGGCACGGGTTCGCCGGGTCGTCACCACCCGCGCCGGCGGCACCAGCGCTGCGCCTTATGACACGTTCAACCTCAGCCACGCCAGCCGCGATCCTGCGGTGCCTGACAACCGGGCCAGGCTCGCGGCCTCCATCGGGCTACCGACCGAACGCTTGGTCTGGATGCGGCAGGTCCATGGGGCAACCGTGCACGCCGTCGACGGTTCCTCCGGCGGGCACCAGTTGCCGGCCGGCGATGGCTTGGTAACTGCAGAACCAGGCCTGGCGCTGCTCGCGCTGGCCGCCGACTGCGTTCCCGTGCTGATGGCCGATCCGGTCGCCGGTGTCGTGGGTGCGGCGCATGCCGGTCGTCGCGGCGCGGTTGCCGGCGTCGCCAGGGCCACGGTCGAGGCAATGGTGGGCCTCGGCGCCCAGCCGGGCCGGATTGACGTCCTGCTGGGCCCCGCTGTCTGCGGCAACTGTTACGAGGTGCCAGCTGCGATGCGCGACGAGGTCGAGGCGGCATTGCCCGGCAGCAGCACCACCAGCGGCCGGGGCGAGCCCAGCCTCGACCTGCGGGCCGGGCTTGCCGTGCAGCTCGCGTCCGCCAACGTCGCGACGGTGGTCATTGACCCGGCCTGCACGATGGAGGAGCAGCGGTTCTACAGCTACCGCCGCGACGGTGAAACGGGTCGGTTCGCCGGCGTCGTCTGGCTGCAGTGAGTGCAACCCGCCTGGCTGAACTGGCCGCAAACCTGCAAGCTGTCGAAAAGCGCCTGTCGGTTGCCTGCGAGGCGGCCGGGCGCCGGCGCGACGAGCTATGCCTGATCGCGGTCACCAAGACCTTCCCTGATGCCGATATTGCTGCGTTGGCAACTCTGGGAGTCACGGATTTCGGCGAGAACCGCGACGCCGAGGCTGCGGCCAAGGCCGCTGCGTTCCCGGATCTGCGATGGCACTTCGTCGGCCGGTTGCAACGCAACAAGTGCCGCTCGGTCGCGACCTATGCCGACGTGGTCCACAGTGTCGACCGGGTGGAAGTCGTCGCGGCGCTGGCCGCGGGTGCCCGGCGGGCAGAGCGAGAAATAGCTGTCCTGGTGCAGGTCAGTCTCGACGGCGACCCCGGGCGGGGCGGCGCGCAACCGGCGGACGTAGCCGCGGTGGCCGGTGCTTGCGCGAGCGCAGCGGAGTTGCGCCTCACCGGCGTGATGGCGATAGCTCCGCTGAACTCCCCGGTGGACGAGGCGTTTCGCCGGCTGGCGGAGATTGTGGCCACCGTGCGCGCCACACACCCTGCAGCCCGTGCTGTCTCCGCGGGCATGAGCGGGGACTTAGAAAGTGCGATACGGCACGGCGCGACACACCTTCGTATTGGTACGGCGTTGCTCGGCCACCGAACGCCTCCGCCGGGGTAACGTCGCTGGTCAGGTGATGTCACCACTCGACGAGAGAGTGCCTTCCGGTTTCGCGCCGGAGGCATGAGAGGAAGGACGCCCGATGGCCAGCGCCATGCGCAAGATGGGGATCTACCTCGGCCTTGTTGAGGACGATGAGGACCGACTTGGCCACGACCAGTTCGACGACGACGACGAGGTCGAACCACCCACCCGGATGGCCGACCGAGCTCCCACGCGATCCTTCGACCGTTCAGGTGAGCGCGGGAGCGCGCTGACTCGTGGGGGCCTGGCCCTGGACACGCGAGCCAGAGCCAGTACCGACAATGCGCAGAGTGTTTCGGCCTACCGCATCACGACCCTGCATCCACGTACTTACAACGAGGCCCGCACGATTGGGGAGCACTTCCGTGAGGGCGTGCCCGTGATCATGAACCTGACCGAGATGGATGACTCGGACGCCAAGCGACTTGTCGACTTCGCGGCCGGTCTGTCTTTCGGACTCCGCGGACGCATCGAACGCGTGACCAATAAAGTGTTCCTGCTCTCGCCGGCCAACGTCGAAGTGACCGCTGAGGACAAGGCGCGAATCGCAGAGGGCGGCTTCTTCAACCAGAGTTGACATACTAGATTCGGTGAAGTCCTTCTGGTCGGTCGTCTATGCGTTGCTGTGGATCTTTCAGATCCTGCTCATCGGTAGGCTGGTCGTGATCTACGTCATGATGTTCGCTCGGTCGTGGCGTCCCGGGCGTTCGCTGGCCGTCTTTTTCGAGGTCGTGTTTTCCATTTCGGACCCGCCGCTGAAGGCCCTGAAACGCGTTATCCCGCCCCTGCGTCTGGGCGGGATCACGTTAGATCTATCGTTTCTAGTGCTGTTCATCGTCGTCCAAATCCTCATCATCGTGGTCAGGGGTCTAGCACAATGATCCGCAACATGAGTCCTGTGGGTCCTGTCCCCGTGTCCGCCCACCCCGAGGAGAAGCTATGCCGCTGACCCCCGCCGACGTTCACAACGTCGCGTTCAAGAAGCCGCCGATTGGCAAGCGGGGCTACGACGAGGACGAGGTCGATGCGTTCCTCGACGAGGTCGAGCGCGAGTTCGCGCGCCTGATCGAGGAGAACAACGACCTGAAGAGTCAGGTGGAGCGGCTCCAACGTTCACGTCCGGTCCCCGCGACGCCCGCGGCGGCCACTGGCCCGTCGGAGAACGAGCAGCGCCTGGCACGCGAGAACGCCGAGGTCAAGGCTCAGCTGCAGCAACTCGAGCAGCGGCTGCGCCAGGCCCAAGCTGCGGCTCAGGCAGCCCAAGCGGCTCAGGCCGCCGAGGCACCTGCGACCACCGGCCCCCAGGCGGCGGCACCGCAGGCTTCCATGGGTGCTGGCAGCTCTGACGGCGAGCAGGCCCTATCCGTGCTCATGACCGCGCAGCGCACTGCCAACGAGCACATCGCTGACGCGCGCCGCGAGGCCGACAAGCTGCTACTGGACGCCCGCTCCAAGGCCGACGAGCTCACCCGTGAGGCACGCAACAAGGCCGAGGCACTCGAGCGCGAAGCCCGCATGCGGCACCAGGAGGCCATGGGCGGCCTGGACGCCAAGCGGCTGGCACTGCAGAAGCACATCGAGGAGCTCAAGGCGTTCGAGCGCGAGTACCGCACCCGCCTCAAGGCCTACCTTGAGAGCCAACTGCGCGACCTCGATAGCCGGGGTGCGAGTTCGGAGACCGAGGCCGGCC
>JBHEMN010000144.1:0-8542 GCA_046262575.1 Jatrophihabitantaceae bacterium | reverse complement strand
CCGTCTTGGCTGAGCCGTGCTGGCTGCCGGCCATCCGGCTGATCGTTTCCTCCATCAGCGTGCCGCCGAGATCGTTGACGCCGCCGGTGAGCATGTGCCGAGAGCCCTCGACGCCGAGCTTCACCCACGAACACTGGATGTTGTCGATCCGCCCGTGCAACAGGATGCGCGCCATCGCGTGCACCACCCGGTTCTCGCGCGGGGTCGGACCGGAGCGCGCGACGCCGGCGAGGTAGATCGGCGCGTTGGTGTGGATAAAGGGCAGCCCGACGAACTCGGTGAACCCGCCGGTCTGGTCCTGGATACGGGACAGCACCCGCAGGTGCCCTAGCCAGTGCGACGGATTGTCGACGTGTCCGTACATCATCGTCGACGAGCTGCGGATGCCGAGTTCGTGCGCGGTGGTGATCACCTCGATCCACACCGCGGCGGGCAGCTTGCCCTTGGTCAGCAGCCAGCGCACGTCGTCGTCGAGAATCTCGGCCGCGGTGCCCGGGATCGTCCCGAGACCGACCTCGCGCGCGGCAATGAGCCAGTCGCGGATGGACAGGCCGGTGCGCGCGGCACCGTTGACGACCTCCATCGGGCTGAACGCGTGAACGTGCAGATCCGGAGCTCGGCGCTTCACCTCGGCGGCGATGTCGAAGTACGCGGTGCCGGGCAGATCGGGGTGGATGCCGCCCTGCATACAGACCTCGGTCGCTCCGAGCGCCCACGCTTCCTCGGCGCGATCGCCGACCTGCTCGAGCGAGAGCGTGTACGCGTCCGCGTCGGTGCGGCGCTGCGCGAAGGCGCAGAACCGGCAGCCCGTGTAGCAGACGTTGGTGAAGTTGATGTTGCGGTTGACGACGTAGGTGATCTCGTCGCCAACCGCGTCGCGCCGCAGGCCGTCGGCCAGCGCGGCGACCTCGTTCAGCTCGCCGCCGTCGGCGTGGAACAGCGTGAGCGCGTCGGCATCGGATAACCCGCCGGGGTCGCGCTCGGCGCTGCGCAGGGCGGCCAGGACGTCGGTGTCAAAGCGCGGCGGCGCTCCCGTCCGCGCCGCGTCCTCGCGCACCGCGTCCCAGTCGCCGTACACGCTGTCGAAGTCCTCCCGCCGGTCGGTGGTGCGCCCGCCGGAGTCGATCGCGGTGTGCAGGTCGACCCGGCCACGCGCGCGCAAGCCGTCTTCGGGTTCCTGCCATGCGATGCCCGCTGGCACCGCGTTGTCGCGAGCCAGTCCCGTCGCGGGATCGGCGAGCGCCTCGACATGCGGCATGATTCGCGGGTCCAACCACGGCTCGCCGGCTCGCACGTAGCGCGGGTAGACGGTCAGCCGCTCCACGAGGTGAAATCCCGCCTCGGCCGAGCGGACGGCGAGCTCGTCGATCTGCGGCCACGGCCGTTCGGGGTTGACGTGATCGGGTGTCAGCGGCGACACGCCGCCCCAGTCGTCGATGCCCGCGCCGAGCAGCAGCGCGTACTGCTCGCCGATCAGGTTCGGCGGGGCCTGGATGCGCGCACCCGGGCCGAGCAGCAGACGGGTGACCGCTACGGTGGCCGCCAGGTCGGCGATCTCGGCGTCGGGCATCTGCGCCATCGCGGTGTCGGGCTTGGCGCGGAAGTTCTGCACGATGACTTCCTGCACGCCGTTGTAGGCACGCGCGATGCGGCGGATCGCGAAGATCGAGTCGGCGCGTTCGGCAAGCGTCTCGCCGATACCGATGAGGATTCCGGTGGTGAACGGGATGTTCGAGCGCCCCGCGTCCTCGAGCACCCGAAGCCGGATGGCGGGATCCTTGTCCGGCGAACCGAAGTGCGCACCGTGCGGGTCCTCGAACAGCCGCCGTGACGTGGTCTCCAGCATCATGCCCATCGACGGGGCGACCGGCTTGAGCCCCTGCAGCTGCGGCCACGACAGCACACCGGGGTTCAGGTGCGGCAGCAGCCCGGTGCGTTCCAGCACCAGGATCGCCATGGCCCGCAGGTAGGCGAGCGTGTCGTCGTAGCCGTGCGCGTCCAGCCACTCGCGGGCCGCGGGCCAGCGGTCCTCGGGACGGTCGCCGAGCGTGAACAGCGCCTCCTTGCAGCCCATGGCCCGGCCCTGTTCGGCGATGGCCAGCACCTGATCGGGCGACAGGAACGGCGCTTGGACGCGATGCGGGGTGGTGGCGAACGTGCAGTAGTGGCACCGGTCGCGGCACAGCCGGGTGAGCGGGATGAACACCTTGCGCGAGTAGGTGACCACACCCGGCCGGCCCACCGCGGCCAGCCCTGCATCGCGCACGCGGGCCGCCGAGGCGCACAGGTCGACCAGTGCGTCACCGCGCGCGCCCAGCAGGATCTCGGCCTCGGTCGCGTCGAGGGTCACGCCGTCGCGAGCCCTGCGTAGTGCCCGGCTCAGCCCCTGCGGCACCCCGTCGATTTGGTGCACGCGCGGACGCGACGCGTCCACAGGTGCACCGGATGGGGTGGTCATACCGGTCACAAAGCCCTCAGGCGCGGCAATATTTCCGCGCCGTACAGGCGCAGGAAGTGCTCCTGGTCAGGCCCCGGCGCGTGGAACACCAGGTGGGTGAAGCCCAGGTCGAGGTAGCGCGTGATCGCCGCCACGTGCTCGTCGGGGTCAGTGGAGACGATGAACCGGCTCGCGGTGCGTTCGACGGGCAGCTCATCGGCCAGCCGCTGCATTTCGACGGGATCCTCGACGCCGGACTTCTGCTCCGGCGTCAGGGCGAGCGCTCCCCAGAAGTGGGTGGCCGCCATCGCGGCGTCGCGGTCGTGGTCGAAGGAAACCTTCACCTCGATCATCATGTCCAGGTCGCTCACCTGACGGCCGGCCTTGGCCGCTCCCTCGGCGACCGCGGGCAGCAGCGTGTCGGTGTAGAGCGCCGCAGCCTTGCCCGACGTGGTGATGTAGCCGTCGCCGACCCGACCGGCGTAGCGGGTGGCGGCCGGCCCGGAGCCCGCGAGGTAGAGCGGGACGGGCCGGTCGGGGCGGTCATAGATCGTCGCGTTGTCGGTGCGGTAGTACTCGCCCTCGAACGTCACCCGGTCCTCGGACCAGAGCTGGCGGATCAGCGCGACGGCCTCACGGAAGCGGGCGAAGCGTTCCTTGCCGTCGGGCCAGGTCAGGCCGAGCGCGACCTCGTTCAGCGACTCGCCGGTGCCCAGGCCGAGCACGACCCGGCCGGGGTACAGGCAGCCCAGCGTGGCGAAAGCCTGCGCCACGATCGCCGGGTGGTAGCGGAAGGTCGGCGTCAGCACGCTGGTGCCGATAACGATCCGTTCGGTGCGGGCGCCGAGCGCTCCCAGCCACGTCATGGCGAACGGCGCGTGGCCGCCGTCGTGGCGCCATGGCTGTAGATGGTCGCTCACGAACACCGAGTCGAAGCCGACCTCCTCGGCGAGAACGCCGTAGTGCAGCAACTCCTTCGGCGCGAACTGTTCGTTGGACGCCTTGTAGCCCAACTGCATTGCGCTCAACTGCCTTCGGTGACAATGAGCTCCGCCTTCTGGAACTCCTTGACGGTTGAGTATCCGCATTTGCCCATGACCCGCCGGAGCGCGCCGAAAAGGTTGCGCTCGCCGCTGGGGTCTGCGGTAGGGCCGACGAGCACCTCTTCGAGACTGGGACGGTCCGCGCCGGGCAGCCCGTGACGGGTCACGACCGCGCGGGGCACCCGGGGATGCGCCGCGGTCGCGTCCCAGTAATACCCCTCCCCCGGCGAATTCGCCGCGACCGCCAGGGCATCGCCGAGCATCACCGCGTCGGCGCCGCAGGCCAGCGCCTTGGCGATGTCGCCACCGCTGGACAGGTCACCGTAGGCCACGAGATGCACATAGCGCCCGCCGGTCTCGTCCAGGTAGTCGCGGCGGGCGGCGGCGGCATCGACGAGGGCGGTGGCCATCGGAACGTCGATGCCGAGTGCGGCGTGCGTGGTGGAACCGAGATGGGCGCCGTAGCCGATGATCACGCCAGCGGCGCCGGTGCGCATCAGGTGCAGAGCGGTCTGGTGGTTGGTGCAGCCGCCGACGAGTACCGGCACGTCGAGATCGGCAATGAACGTCTTGAGGTTCAGCCCGGGCGTGTCTCCCTCCGCAACATGTTCGGCGGAGATCACGGTGCCCTGGATGACGAGCAGGTCGACGCCCTCGGCCAACACGTGCGGCGCGAGCTCGGCCGTGTGTTGCGGGGATAGACGCACTGCGACTCGCACCCCCGAGGCGCGCAGTTCGGCGACCCGGCGGCGCAGCAAGTCCGGCGAGACGGGCTTGGCGTAGATGCGCTGCAGGGTGGAGGTCTCGCCGTCGAGCGCGCGCAACTCGGCGCCTGCATCGTCGTAGCGCGCCCACAGTCCTTCGCCGTCGAGGACGGCCAGGCCGCCGAGGCGTTCGATCTCGACGGCCGAGTCGGGGCAGACCACGGCGTCCGAGGGTGCAGCGACCAGGGGCAGGGTGAACGTATGCGCGTCGATCTGCCAGGCCGTCGACACGACCGCCGAGCCGCGGGTGCGACGGGTGGGCACCAGCGCGATCTCATCGAGGTGGTAGCCGCGACGGGCGCTGCGGCCCAGCCCGATCTCCACGGTCTCCGGCATGCCCCGAGTCTGCCGTACCGGGCTCCGGGCCGTGCGCACGCGGGTTGGCGAGCGCAATCGAGCCCCCCGGCGTGTCCATCGCCGGCGCCCAGTCGGTAGTCAGCGCGTCGGCGAAATTCCTCTTCGCCTGCCGTTGTCGGTGGGCGGACGGTTGCGAATCCAGCTACGTTCGGCGGTCCACGGACTTACTCGACGGCGCTCAGCTCGAGGAGTAGTTCGGCGCCTCGACGGTCATCTGGATGTCGTGCGGATGTGATTCCTTCAACCCGGCGGCGGTGATCCGGATGAACCGGCCGCGCTCCTGCAGTTCGGGGATGGTGTGCGCGCCGACGTAGAACATCGACTGGTGCAGCCCGCCGATCAGTTGGTGCGCGACCGCCGACAACGGCCCCCGATAGGGCACCTGGCCCTCGATGCCCTCGGGGATGATCTTGTCGTCGCTGGGGACATCGGCTTGGAAGTAGCGGTCTTTGGAGTAGGCCACCCGCCCGCGGGAGGCCATCGCGCCCAGCGAGCCCATCCCCCGGTAGCGCTTGAACTGCTTGCCGTTGACGAAAACGAGGTCGCCGGGAGACTCGTCGCAGCCGGCCAGCAGCGAGCCCAGCATCACCGTGTCGGCGCCGGCCACGAGCGCCTTGGCAATGTCGCCGGAGTACTGCAATCCACCGTCGCCTACGACAGGGACGCCAGCCGGGCGGCAGGCCCGGGCGGCCTCGTAGATCGCCGTGATCTGGGGTACGCCGACGCCCGCGACCACCCGCGTGGTGCAGATCGAGCCGGGCCCCACGCCGACCTTGACTGCATCGGCTCCGGCTTCAACCAGCGCCTGGGCACCGGCCCGGGTTGCGACGTTGCCGGCGATGATCTGCACAGACCGGGTGGCGGGGTCGGCCTTGAGTCGGCGGATCATGTCGAGCATCAGCCGCGCCTGGCCGTTGGCGGTGTCGGGCACGAGGATGTCGACGCCGGCTTCGGCCAGCGCCGTGGCGCGCTGCCAGGCATCGCCGTAGAAACCGACCGCGGCAGCAACCCGCAGGCGTCCGGCCCCGTCCTTGGTGGCCTGCGGGAACTGCTCGGTCTTCACGAAGTCCTTCACGGTGATCAGCCCGCGCAACCGGCCGCCGTCGTCGACGAGCGGTAGCTTCTCGACCTTGTGCTTGGCCAGCAGCGCCGCAGCGTCGTCGCGGCTGATGCCGACCGGACCGGTGACCAGGGGCATAGGCGTCATCAGCTCACGCACCGTGCGCTGGCCGAAGTCGGCCGCAGCGACGAAGCGCAGGTCGCGGTTGGTGATGATGCCGACGAGTACACCGGCTGGGTCGACGACCGGAACTCCCGAGATGCGGTAGCGCCCGCACAGGGCATCGACGTCGGCAATGGTGACGTCCGGACCCACGGTGACCGGGTCGCTGACCATGCCCGACTCGGAGCGCTTGACGAGATCGGCCTGCCCGGCCTGGTCGTCGATCGGCAGATTGCGGTGCAGTACCCCGATGCCACCCTGACGCGCTATCGCGATCGCCATCCGCGCCTCGGTGACGGTGTCCATGGCCGCAGAAACCAGCGGCAGCGCGACAGAGATCTCGCGGGTGAGCCGGGCCGTGGTGTCGACCTGGGACGGAATCACGTCGGTCTCGCCGGGCAGCAGCAGCACGTCGTCGAAGGTAAGGCCGAGCGCGGCGAACTTGGCGGGCAGACCGTTGACGAGAGGCTGATCAGTCAACGCAACTACTCCTTGTGGGCGCCGGTACCTCATCCTACGTCCCGGTCCGGACGCTACCGACCAGTGCGAAAGTCCGGCGGCAACCTCCGCGACACCGAGGTGCTCGCGGCGCTCTGCCGCGGAGCGGGGCCGCCCGGGCCCTCCGCTGGAGGTCATCGCCGCAAGTTGATGGGCCGTTCGGTTGGCGGTTCGGGGCACGTCGGACTTACCCTCGTTACGTGACTCCTTTCGTGGCGACCCGGTGACCCTCGACGACGGACCGCTCGACCCGTTCCTTGACGACCCGCGCGATCCGGCCGGTCTGCTCGAGGACAACGAGCCGGCCCAACCGCTGAGCGAGGACGAACGCGCCGACGTGTTGGGCGACCTGGCCGAACTGGCAGAGTTCCGCTCCACCCTCGATCCGCAGGGTATCGACGGCATCACCGTCGAGTGCGGCGACTGCGGGGAGCGGCACTTCTTCGGGTGGGACCTGATGGCCGCCAACTTGCACGCCCTGCTCGGCGAGGGCCGCACGCACGTTCACGAACCCGCCTTCGCACCGGAGCCGGACGCCTTTGTCACCTGGGACTACGCCCGTGGCTACACCGACGCCGTCAATACCCTGACCAAGCGACGCTGACCCGCCGCAGCCGGCCCACGAGCGCGGCTGGCCGGATTCCCTCGGGATTGCCGCATGTTGCGTGCGTCACCTTTGTGCCTGTCGCTCTTTGAATACGTGGGGGACCGCGTCAATTCCTGCGGTCGGGCTGATTCGGAAGGGCAACAACCATGGCGGAAGTGAGCCGACTCCTCGCCCCACGTCACGGCGACTGGGACTGGCAGGTCCGCGCTGCCTGCCGCGGCGCCGATACCGCCGACTTCTATCACCCTGAGAACGAACGCGGCCCCTCGCGCACCAAGCGCGAGCGACGCGCCAAGGCCGTCTGCTCCGCCTGCCCAGTGATCGAGAACTGCCTGCGCTGGGCGCTCAGCGCCCGCGAGCCCTACGGCGTCTGGGGCGGGCTGTCGGCCGAGGAGCGAGAATCCCTCTTGACCCGCAAGCTGGCCTGAGCGCCGGATTCGATATCCGGCAGTGCCGTTCGCCGGGGCCGCAGCCCGTGGCGGGCGCAGGACGAGGTGGCTGATGTTGCGGACTGCCTGACCAGGACCTCGCTCGGCACCGGTAGTTCGGCCCCGCAGCTCTGCGGGGCCGAACCGCGCTTCAAAGGATGCTTCCTGGCTCAGAAACCGGGCCCGTGGCTGTGGCCGTGCCCGCCGTGGCTGTGACCTCCGTTGGCGTGGTCGTGATCATGCTCGGGTTCCGCGGGCTTCTCGACGATCGCGCTTTGCGTAGACAGCAGCAGTGCCGCCACCGACGCCGCATTGGCCAGGGCCGCCTTGGTCACCTTGACCGGGTCGACGACTCCGGCGCTCAGCAGGTCGCCGTACTCGCCCGTCGCGGCGTCGAGGCCATGGTTGTTTGGCAGCTCGCGGACCCTCGCGACCACGACGTAGCCCTCCTCGCCCGCGTTGGAGGCAATCCAGCGCAGCGGCTCGATGAGCCCGGAACGGACCACGCCCACGCCCGTCGCCTCGTCTCCCGTCAGGCCGAGGTCGCCGTCGAGGGAGGAACTCGCATGGACCAGCGCAGCACCGCCGCCGGCGATGATGCCCTCGTCAATCGCGGCACGGGTCGCGGCGATGGCGTCCTCGATGCGGTGTTTGCGCTCCTTGAGCTCGACCTCAGTGGCTGCGCCGACGCTGATGACACCGACCCCCCCGGCCAGCTTGGCCAGGCGCTCCTTGAGCTTCTCGCGGTCCCAGTCGGAGTCGGTGTCTTCGATCTCACGGCGGATCTGCGCGATCCGCGCGTCAATCTCTTCCTGCGCCGCGGCGCCGTGGGTGACCGTCGTCGTGTCCTTGGTGACCACGACTCGTCCCGCTCGGCCGAGTACGTCCAGGCCTGCCAGATCCAGCTTGAGTCCGACCTCAGGGGCAATCACCTGGGCCCCGGTGACGACTGCGAGGTCCTGCAGGAACGCCTTGCGGCGATCACCGAAGAACGGCGCCTTCACGGCAACGGCCGTGAACGTCTTGCGGATCGCGTTGACGACCAGGGTGCTCAGTGCCTCGCCCTCGACGTCCTCGGCCACGATGACGAGCGGCTTGCCGGTCTCGATGATCTTCTCGAGCAGCGGCAGGATCTCGGCCACCGACGACACCTTCTGCGTGGTGATGAGCAGATACGGGTCGGTCA
>JBHEMN010000143.1:0-16848 GCA_046262575.1 Jatrophihabitantaceae bacterium | reverse complement strand
GTCGAACACCGAGCCGTTGTTGCGCCTCAACGTCGAAGCGCCGGACGAGGCGAGCATGGCCAAGGTCCGCGACCACGTGCTTGCGATTGTCCGTGGCTGAACAGGGGAGGATCGAGCCATGAACACTGAGCCAGGCGTGCGGAGCCGGCCATGAGCATCGACGCGGGCCTGCTGGCGCTGCTCGCGTGCCCGAGCGACGACCACGCCCCGCTGCGTGAGGAGCGCCGCGCCGGTAGCGAGGTGCTGGTATGTACCCACTGCGCATCCAGCTTTCCCGTTCGCGACGGCATCCCCGTGCTGTTGCTCGATGAAGCGGCGCCCGGCCCCAACGGGCTGGGCAACGCGGCCGGCTGATCGCGTCGATGAGCTTCGACGAGGCCCTGCTCGGCGATGCCGACTCGCTGGAGCGGTGCGACGAGCAACGGCTGCTGTGGAAGCTGGCCACAGCCGGAGCGCAGGTCCGTCGCGCTATCGGCACGGTCGCGGACTTCGGGGTCGACCGGCTCCGTGGGGAGACGCCACGGGCGCTGCTTGTTGCGACCGATGCCCCGCCGTCGGCGGCAGCCAGGGTGCTCGTCCGGCTGAGCTGTCCGGTGACCCCGGCGGTGCCGTGGCACGGAGTGGAGCTGCCGCACTGGGCCGGGCCGTCGGACGCGCTGCTGATCGGTGCGGTCGACGGACGACACCCGCGCCTGGCCGAGCTGGCCGATCAGGGCGCTCGTCGCGGCCTGGCGATGGCGGTGGTTGCTCCGGCTGGTTCACAGGTCGCTGCCGCGTCGGGGCGGGCCCCGCTGCACGAACTCGGCGACGCGCTGAATCCGCGTGCCGCCCGGTGGGCGATCCTCACCCCGCTGCTCCAGGCCCTCGACGCGCTCGGCGTGCACCCGCTGCCGGAGATGCTGCTGGGCGAGATCGCAGACGTTCTCGACGCGACAGCCGAAGCGTGTCGCCCGACCGGTGAGGTGTTCACGAACGCGGCCAAGGCCCTGGCCTGCGAGTTCGCCGAGTCACAGCCGCTGATTGCCGGAGCCGGCGCGCTTGCCGGCGTCGCTGCCCGAGCCACGGCCGATGCCCTGCAGCTGTGCGCTGGAGTGCCTGCGGTGGCGGTAAGCCTGCCTGATGGCATCGGCCGGGCAGGCGCCCTGCTGCGGGGCGCGGGGCCCAGCGGCCCCCCTGACCTGTTCCGCGACGGTGTCGAGCAGCCGGCGCCGATCCGGGCTCGCCTGCTCGTGATCGGCGATGACGGCAGCCCGCAGGACCCAGAACTCGGGACTCGGACCGGTGCGCAGATCCAGCTCGACGAAATCGCAGCGCGCCGGGCCGCGGCTGCCCTGCACAAGTTGGCCGGCGAATTCGGATTGCGTTCATCGAGCGTCGACGTTCCGGCGGGTTCTGCGCTCGCGCGCTTCGCCGCCGCCGCGGCCTTCGGCGAGTTCACCGCGGCCTACCTGGCCTTCGGGCTCGGGCTGGACCCCGGCTCGGCCAATCCCGCAGAGTTGGCACATTGATGAGCACCGGCGGGTCTTCGAAGGCCGTGCTGTCAGCACTGGGAGCGAACCTCGGCATCGCAGTGATCAAGTTTGTGGCGTTCGCAATCACCGGCTCGTCATCGATGCTCGCCGAGGGCGTGCATTCTGTGGTCGACTCGGGGAATCAGGGGTTGCTGATCAAGGGCGAGCACTCGTCGCGCAAGCGAGCCACGCCCCAGCACCCATTCGGCTATGGGCGCGACCGCTACGTCTACGGATTCCTCGTCGCGCTGATGCTGTTCTCGGCAGGCGGGCTGTTCGCGTTGTACGAGGGGATCGAAAAGGTCCGCCACCCGCACCACATCCAGTCGCCGGTCGTCGCCGTAGTCGTCCTGGCGGTCGCCGTCGGGTTGGAGTCGTTCTCGCTTCGTACCGCTGTGCATGAATCCCGTCCGCACAAGGGCACCGACAGCTGGGTCGCGTTCATCCGGCACGCGAAGGTGCCCGAACTGCCGCTCGTGCTGCTCGAGGATGTGGCCGCGCTGGCCGGCCTGATGTTCGTCCTGCTCGGCGTCGGCCTCTCGACCGTCACCCACCAAGGGGTCTGGGACGGCATCGGGACGCTCGGCATCGGCGCCTTGCTCATTGCGGTCGCGGTCATCCTCGTCATCGAGACGAAGAGCCTGCTGATCGGCGAGGCGGCCGCCCCCGCGCAGGTCCGCGCGATCGCCGCAGCGCTGGTCGGCGGCGGCGTGGACACCATCACCCACCTGCGCACGATGCACCTGGGCCCGGAGGAGTTGCTCGTCGGGGCGAAGATCTCGATGTCTGCCGACACTTCCTTCGCCGACGTGGCCGCGGCGATCGACGCCGCCGAGGCCCGGGTGCGCGAGGCCGTTCCCGCCGCCCGGGTGATCTACCTCGAGCCCGATTTCGATCGCGGCCCGACTGCCGCGCCATAGGATGCGGCAGTGCCGGTGCCCGCAGTGATCGCGCTGGAGGGGGTGATCCGTCACTACGCCTGGGGTTCGCGCACGGCGATCCCCGAGTTGCTTGGCATCGAGCCGGACGGGTCCCCGGCGGCCGAACTCTGGCTGGGTGCGCATCCCAACGACCCGTCACCAGTGCTGGGTCACGGCACGACACTCGACGCATTGATCGCCGCCGAGCCCGAACGACTGGACGGCGTGGCCACAGTGGCCCGATTCGGAGCGCAGCTGCCGTTTCTGCTCAAGGTGCTTGCCGTTGACACCGCGTTGTCGATCCAGGTCCACCCGACGGCCGAGCAGGCCCGAGCGGGCTTCGCCGCCGAGGACGCCGCCGGCATCGTGCATGACGCTGCGGCCCGCAACTACCGCGATAGGAACCACAAGCCCGAATTGCTCTGTGCGCTCAGTCCCTTCGAGGCATTGTGTGGCTTCCGCTCGGTCGAGGACACCCTGCGGTTGCTCGACGCATGGGGCGTTGCTGAACTGGCCGGGGTGCGCGAGCTGCTCGCTGGACCCGACGGCCTGCGCGCAGCCTTCACGTGGCTGCTCACGCTCGAGGACCCGGCCGCGATCGTGGCCGCGCTCGCCGCCCGAGCCGCAACCGTGGCCGCCGCGGACGAGTGGGCCGGGCCTGCGCGGGCGGTGCTACTTGCGGCCGGTGATTTTCCCGGCGACATCGGCGTGGTGCTGGTCCTGCTGCTCAACTACGTGGAACTCGAGCCCGGGCGGGCGATCTACCTCGGCGCTGGCACCGTGCACTGCTACCTGCGCGGTACCGGCATCGAGATCATGGCCAACAGCGACAACGTCCTGCGCTGCGGGCTGACCCCGAAGCACATCGACGTCCCCGAAGTGTTGAAGGTCACCGACTTCAGCCCGCTCGCCGAGCCGCGCTGGCCCGAGGATGCCAGCTGGTTCGCCGTCCCGGTGCCGGACTTCGAACTCGGCGCGCTGGATCTCGACGAACACGTCGACAAGGGCGGCGTCGCACTTGGCAAGCCGGGGCAACCGTACGTCGTGCTCTGCGTCGAGGGACGGCTCGGCGTCGAGGTTGTGGGCACCCGGGTCGCCCTGTCGCCCGGCCAGGCGGCGTTCGTGCCCGCGCGAGATGCCCTGTTCACCGTCGACGGGACTGGCCGTGGGTTCGCCGCCACGGTCGGCTCACTGGGTCAAGAACCGGGTCCGCAAGCGAGCACCAGCGGGGAAAACCTGCTCCCCTGACCGGTCGTGACCGCCGGCGCCGGGGTCCCGCCACCGGCTTGGAGCAAACCTGACACAGTTGTGGTAACTTCGCCAGGATGCAGTCGTTGACGATCCAGCAAGCAGCCGCAGCCACCGGGTGGTCCCAGCGCATGCTGCGCTACCTGGAGCAGGCCGGCCTGGTCGCCGCCCTGCGTAGTCCGGGCGGTCACCGGCATTACGGCCCCCGCCAGATCGAGCGGCTGCAACGGCTGCGCGAGCTGATCGACGGCCACGACCTCGGCATCACCGACATTGTCTTCGAGCTGCGGATGCGCACCGATCCGCAGCTCGCCCGGGCCGTGGACGACTGGTTCGGACCGATCCACCGCGGTGCAGCCCCCGTGCAAGCCGGCATGTACCGCCGGCTGGCTACCGAATTCGGTGCAGATATGGGCACCAGCCGTCTACCACTGCACCACATCGACCAAGGAGAGCATCCCATGAGCGTCACCCTCACCGCCGACAAGGCAGGCAGTGTCAGCGACTTCAAGGTCGCCGACCTGTCGCTGGCCGCATTCGGCCGCAAGGAGATCGACCTGGCCGAGCACGAGATGCCCGGCCTGATGGCGTTGCGTCGCGAGTTCGGCCCGTCGCAGCCGCTCAAGGGCCGCAAGATCGCCGGCTCGCTGCACATGACGGTGCAGACGGCCGTCCTCATCGAGACGCTGGCCGCCCTCGGGGCCGACGTGCGCTGGGTCAGCTGCAACATCTTTTCCACCCAGGACCACGCCGCCGCCGCGATCGTCGTCGGCAAGGACGGCACGCCCGAGGAGCCGCACGGCATCTCCGTCTACGCCTGGAAGGGCGAGACGCTCGATGAGTACTGGTGGTGCACCGAGCAGATGCTCAGCTGGCCCGACGGCTCCGGCCCACACTCGATCGTTGACGACGGCGGCGACGCGACCCTGCTGATCCACATGGGCGTCGAGTTCGAGGCCACCGGCGCGGTGCCCACGACGGATGAGAACGATTCCGAGGAGTACGGCATCATCCTTGACACGCTGCGCCGCTCAGTCGCCGAGCACCCCGGCAAGTACACCCGGATGGCTGCCGACATAATCGGGGTCACCGAAGAGACCACCACCGGCGTGCATCGCCTGTACGAGTTCGAGAAGGCCGGCACGCTGCTGTTCCCGGCGATCAACGTCAACGACTCGGTCACCAAGTCCAAGTTCGACAACAAGTACGGCGTGCGGCACTCGCTGGTCGACGGCATCAACCGCGGCACCGACGTGATGATGGCCGGCAAGCTGGCCGTCATCTTCGGCTACGGCGACGTCGGCAAGGGCTCGGTCGAGTCCCTGCGCGGCCAAGGTGCCCGCGTCGTCGTCACCGAGGTCGACCCGATCTGCGCGCTACAGGCGGCCATGGACGGTCTCGAGGTCGTCACCCTCGACGACGTGGTCGCCAAGGCGGACATCTTCATCACCACCACCGGCAACAAGGACATCATCATGGCCGAGCACATGGCCCAGATGAAGCACCAGGCCATCGTCGGCAATGTAGGTCATTTCGACAACGAGATCGACATGGCCGGCCTGGCCAAGGTGCCCGGCATCCAGAAGATCGAGGTAAAGCCGCAGGTGCATGAGTGGCGCTTCGCTGATGGTCACTCGATCATCGTGCTGAGCGAGGGCCGGCTGCTGAACCTGGGCAACGCCACCGGGCACCCGAGCTTCGTGATGTCGGCGTCGTTCTCGAACCAGACGATCGCCCAGATCGAGATAACCAAGAACCCCGAGGCCTACCTCGTCGACGGCAAGCCGACGGTCACCACCCTGCCCAAGCACCTCGACGAGAAGGTGGCGCGGCTGCACCTCGACGCGGTCGGTGCCAGGCTGACGACGCTGACCAAGTCGCAGGCGGAGTACATCGGCGTCGACGTGGCCGGCCCGTACAAGCCGGATCACTACCGCTACTGAGCGTTCGCGGGCCGCTGGCGGCGCGCGGCGGGGTCGCGCGCGACAGCACGACCAGCCCAACCGCGGCGAGCGGAACGTGCTCAGCGCAGCGCGATGAGGGTGCCGATTGCGAACCCGGCGGCAAGCAGCCACAGCACGGTGGGCGCGCGGGCAATCAGGCGGGACAGTCGGGTCATGTCGTGTAGACGCTCCCTGCTCGGACGACGACGGGAATCGACGGCA
Organism: Jatrophihabitantaceae bacterium; assembly: GCA_046262575.1. GTDB lineage: Bacteria > Actinomycetota > Actinomycetes > Mycobacteriales > Jatrophihabitantaceae > QHCC01. The sequence continues at coordinate 11,004 of JBHEMN010000143.1, read as the reverse complement.
ACGCCCTGCTGGCCGGACCGCTGACTACCGCCCCGGTGCTTGCGTCGAAGCGGCTGCCGTGACAGGGGCAGTCGATGGAGCCGCCGGCCACCTTGTCGACGGTGCAGCCCTGATGCGTGCACACCGCCGAGAACGCGTGGACCTCGTCGGTGGACGTGCGGGTCAGGACGATCGGCGGCGTCCCGAGGATCACACCGCCGCCTCGCGGCACGTCTGCGACGGGCGCGAGCAGGCGCCCGGACTCGCCGGTGCTCGCCCCGTAGGCGTTGGCTGCCGTCGTCCCCCGCTTGGCGCGCGCGGCCGCGCTGTTACGCGCCACGAGGTACCCAGCGACACCACCGAGCAGGCCGACCAACGACCCGCGCAACGCGCTGCGCCGGGACAGCTCAGGTTCGGCCATCAGGGCTCCATGTCAGGTCAGCGGGACGCCGGAGCGGCTGAAGAACCAGAATGCCGACGTCAGCCAGATCAGGACGAACAACGCGAACACCGAGCCACCTAGCACCGGCAGTGCCCACCCGGGCGCACCGCGTAGCCGAAGGCCGAGCATCTTGGCCGCGTATGCGCCGTAGAAGGCGCAACCGACCGTGCTGTGCACCAGCACGCGGGGCGTGCCCGTAGCGAAACCGAGTGACCAGACGCAGTGCAACGCGACGGGCACGGTGAGCGCGAAGGCCACGCTGCCGCTCCAGCGATGCACGGCAGGGACCCAGCCGGGCGCGGCGCCGGCACCGGGCAGCCGGCCCCACATCCACAGCGCGCTCGTGAGTTGCGCCAGGACGAGCGCCAGGGCGGCGGTGGCGAGCCACGTCTTGAGCTGGAGCATGCCGGAGAACCCGACAAGAAACAGTGGCCGCAGCGCGGGTTGGTGAACTTTGGCGTAGGCGCCCAGGGCGATGGCGACTGCCGTTCCGAGCAGAAGCGCGGTGGCCAACCCGAACCGGCCGCGCCTGGCGTCGGTAGCCGTCGTTTCGACCATGGCCTGACTCCTGTCGAGTGCCATCCGTGCGCCCGCCCAGCGTGGCAGCAACCGGAACTTGCGGCAATCCTGCGGCGGAACTGGCCACTGTCGGTACGGCGTGCCAGGCTGACCGCATGGCTGATGTTCTGCTCGCTATCGGCACCGCAAAGGGCTTGTTCCTGGCCCGCAGCACCGACCGCGACACCTGGCGGTTGTCCCAACCTCAGTTCCTGATGAACGGCATCTACGCCGTCGCCATCGACACCCGCGGGAGCCGCCCGCGCCTGCTCGCCTCGGCGACCAGCGAACACTGGGGCCCTTCGGTGTTCCACAGCGACGACCTGGGCGAGACCTGGGCCGAGCCCGAGCAGGGGGCGGTCGCCTTTCCGGAGGACACCGACACCTCACTCGCCCGCGTGTGGCAACTGTGTCCCTCCCCGAGCGAGCCGGGCGTGGTGTGGGCCGGCAGCGAACCGCAGGGGCTGTTCCGCAGCGAGGACGGCGGCGAGCACTTCAGCTTCGTCCGCGCACTGTGGGACCACCCGCACCGCCCGGAGTGGGGCGCGGGCTTCGGGGGCGCGGCGATCCACACCGTCCTGCCGCACCCCGACGACCCGCAGCGGATGCTCGTCGCGATGTCGACCGGGGGCGTCTACCGCACCGAAGACGCCGGTGCCACGTGGTCGGCGTCGAACAAGGGTGTGCAGGCCTACTTCTTCCCGGACCCGTGGCCCGAGTTCGGCCAGTGCGTGCACAAGGTCGCCCGCGACTCACAGCAGCCTGAGCGGTTGTTCCTCCAGAATCACCACGGCGTCTACCGCAGCGACGACGACGGCCGCACCTGGGAGTCAATTGCCGAGGGGCTGCCGACCGACTTCGGGTTCGCGATGCTCGCGCACCCGCGCCGCGGCGATGTCGCCTACAACTTCCCGATCACCGCTGACGGCGAACGGATGCCGCCCGGTCACGCGTGCCGAGTGTTCCGCACCGAGGACGCGGGCAAGTCGTGGGCAGCGCTGACGTCCGGTCTGCCGCAGCAGGACTACTACGGCACCGTGCTGCGTGACGCGATGTGTGCCGACGACGCCGACCCCGCCGGCGTCTACTTCGGGACCCGGCTGGGTGAGGTATACGCCAGCTCGGACGAAGGCGAGCACTGGTCACAGGTCGCGGCGCACCTGCCGGACGTGCTGAGCGTGCGTGCCGCGATCGTGGGCTGAGCCGGCCGATGGCCCGGGTGGTGGTGCCGGGCGCGCTGCGGCAATTCACCGACGGCGCGTCCACCGTCGATATCGCGATTCCCGCCGGCGCGAACCTGGGTGCGCTGCTAGACGCCCTCGCGGGCGAGAAACCCGCGCTGGCCCGACGGATCCGCGATGAGCAGGGCGCACTGCGGCGCTACGTCAACGTCTACGTCGATGGCGAGGACGCGCGCCGGGCAGGTGGGCTGAGCGCGCCGGTGGCCGCCGACGCCGAGGTACTCGTGCTGCCATCGGTGGCCGGCGGGTAGTTCGGCGCTCTTCGATCAGCTGCCGGCGACCGCGCTGAACGCAGGAAGATAGCCGCCGGACTGTCCGTCCGCGTTCGGATGGTAGGACTGACTGATGTCCCCCCAGTCGATGGAGTGCAACCACTTGTAGTAGTCGCATATCTCGTGGCCGTTGGCGAAGCGCGAGCGGACGTCCGCGAACGTGAATCCGGCGCCGCCCGCCGCAGTCTGGATCACGCCGTCAAGCACATCCGCCCCCTCGTTGATCTTCGAACGCGAGGTGCTGGACAGGCCGGGGCAGTACCAGGCCGACAGGTCGTAGAACCTGGGGTAGCTCAGCACCACCACGCGGGCGTACGGCGCCCGCGCACGGATCTGGGAGTACAGCGTGTTGAGCCAGCCGGGCAGCTGGGTCCGGGCGGTGTTCTCGGCGGCGTTGACCTCATTGACGCAGGTGGTGGTGCCGTAGAGATTGCAGTCCTGCATGACATGGGCGAAGCCGACGTCATTGCCGCCGACCGTGATGCTGACCAATGTCGTGCTCGCACTCAGCGCCGAGAGCTGGTTGGCGGTGACGTCTGTGGTCTTCGCACCGGAGCAGGCCACCGACCGGTAGGACGCCGGCGCGTGGGTGTTCGCCCACAGCTGGGGATAGGCGTTCGTGCTGCGCTCGCAGCTCCCACTCGAGGTGGTGTAGCTGCCCGCGCCGACGCCGGAGGAGTACGAATCCCCGAGCGCGACGTAATACGCCCCCGCGGCCGTCGCTGCCGGCGACGTCGCCAGGACGACGCTGAGGAGTGCGGCAAGCACCCCGATCAGCCGGAGCAGACTCCAATGACGCACGGTGACCTCCAGGTGGGTCGCGCGACAGGATCACCAATGTGTAGCACTCATCCGCTACAGCCGGAATGTCCAGCTGCCGACTCTGGCTCAACTCCCTCCCGTCACCTCGTAGCGCGTCCGAGTTGACGACCATCTTGCGGGACGCCGGTCGTGCCGCGTACCCGCTGGTTGCCACGAGATGTCACGATGTGGGCGTGAAACCTCGAGTACTCGTTGTTGACGATGACTTCGCCCTGGCCGAGATGCTCGGTATCGTGCTGCGCACCGACGGCTTCGAACCGGCCTTCGTGGCCGACGGCAGCCGGGCCTTGCACGCCTTCCGCGAGACGAAACCCGATGTGGTCCTGCTCGACCTGATACTGCCGGGAATGTCCGGTATCGACGTCTGCCGGGCGATCCGCGCCGAGAGCGGCACCCCGATCATCATGCTCACGGCCAAGAGCGACACGGTCGACATCGTGCTCGGGCTGGAGTCCGGGGCCGACGATTACGTCGTCAAGCCGTTCAAGCCGAAGGAACTTGTCGCCCGAATGCGCGCGCGGCTACGCCAGCACGACGACCTCGCGAGCGAGACGTTGACGATCGGGCCGCCGGACTCGGCCGTCCAGATCGATGTCCCAGCGCACCAGGTGATCCGGGAGGGCAAGCACATCGCCTTGACTCCGCTGGAGTTCGACCTGCTGGTGGCGCTCGCGCGTAAGCCGCGCCAGGTGTTCACCCGCGAGGTCTTGCTCGAGCAAGTGTGGGGTTATCGACACGCCGCGGACACCCGCCTGGTGAATGTGCACGTACAGCGGCTGCGCTCAAAGGTCGAACGCGACCCCGAGGTTCCCGAGGTGGTGCTCACCGTCCGGGGGGTCGGGTACAAAGCCGGACCTCCGTGACCCAGGCCGCGAGCGCTCACGGCGTGATGGCAGCCGTGCCCCGGCTCGTGCGTGCTGCCGGCCGTCGGATCGGTCAGCCGGCCCAGGCTGCGGCGCGGGCCGCTTCCCATTCCTGGCGCCATTCGCTGCAGTTGCGCGTCGGTACCACCACGGTCCTGATCACCGGCGTCGTCGTCCTCGTCATCGGGATCCTGCTGGTCGACCAAGTCGCCGGTGGGATCCTGCGGGCCAAGAAACAGGCGGCGATCGGGCAGGCCCAGATCGGGCTCGCGTCGGCGCAACAGGTGCTGGCCGGCGTCGACGCCGGCGTGGCCGCCGACGTCCTCAATGCCCAGACCCAGATCACCGCTGATCTCACCGCGAGCGGTGGCAGCGCGGGCCTGTTCAGCATCGTGATCGAGTCGACGTCGGTGGGCAATGCCGACACGGCAACGCGCTCGGACATCCCGGGGGCGCTGCGCCGGGCGGTGCGAGGTGCGAGCCTGGCCTACCAATACGCCCCGGTGCGGGCGACTCCCGGCGGGGACCGGTTCGTCCGCGGCCTCATCGTGGGCGAACCGGTGCAGGCCAGGACGGGCCTGTTCGAGCTGTACTACCTGTTCCCGCTCACCGCCGAGCAGCAGACAATCGCACTCATCCAGCGCACGGTCCTGCTGTCCGCTCTCGCCCTGATCCTGCTGGTCCTGGTGATCGCGCTGCTGGTCACCCGCCAGGTCGTGCGCCCGGTACGGGTCGCCGCCGAGACCGCCGGGCGCCTGGCCAGCGGTGATCTCGCCCAGCGCATCAAGGTTCGCGGCACCGACGATATCGCTCGACTCGGCCAGTCCTTCAACGACATGGCCGGCAGCCTGCAGCGTCAAATCCGCCGGCTGGAGGACCTGTCCCGACTGCAACGCCGCTTCACCAGCGACGTTTCGCACGAGCTGCGCACCCCCCTCACGACGATCCGGATGGCCTCGGAGCTGCTGCACGCGAACCGCGGCGGTTTCCCGAGCGAGGTGGGGCGTTCCGCGGAACTGTTGCGCGCCGAACTGGACCGATTCGAGGCGCTGTTGGGCGACCTGCTGGAGATCTCGCGCTACGACGCCGGTGCGGCAAACCTGGAGTCTGAGCCCTCCGATCTGCGCGGCGTGGTGGCCGCGGTGGTCGACGCGAGCGGGGTGCTCGCCGAGAGGCACGACACCGAGATCGTCGTGCGCGATCCAGGCCGGCCGGTGCTGGCTGACATGGACTCGCGCCGCGTCGAGCGGATCCTTCGCAACCTTGTCAGCAACGCCCTAGACCACGGCGAAGGTAAGCCCGTGGTGATCACGATCGGCTGTGACGACCACGCCGTCGCGGTCACTGTCCGTGACCATGGGCTCGGCTTGCGGCCCGGCGAGGCGGGCCTGGTTTTCAATCGGTTCTGGCGTGGCGACACCTCGCGCAGCCGGTTGACCGGCGGTACGGGGCTGGGGTTGGCGATCAGCCTCGAAGACGCCCGCCTGCACGACGGCTGGCTGCAGGCTTGGGGGGAGCCCGGTCGGGGTGCTCAGTTCCGGCTGACCCTGCCGCGCCAGGCCGGACATACCCTGATGTCCTCGCCGCTCCCGCTCAATCCTGACGACCCCGACGAGGACGACGAGGACGACGAGGAATGACGCGCCCGCGGGTACTAGCGCTGCTGAGCGCCGCAGCCGTGCTGCTGACGGCATGCACCGGGGTACCGGCGTCCTCGGCACCCCAGGTCGTCAAGCAAGTCGGGGTGGCCAAGCCCAGCTCGGACCCCGCGATCACGCCGACGGTCGGCGCCGACCCTCGCACGGTGGTGCTCGAATTCCTGTCGGCGAACGCCCTCGTCAACGAAAGCCATGCGAATGCCCGCGATTTCCTCACTCCCCTGGCGAAGAACAAGTGGCTGGACACGACCGTCACCGTCCTGGATTCGCTGCAGGTAGGCAACTTCACCAACGGTTCGGTGACCGTGCGGGGTCGCGAGAAGGGCACGGTCAACTCAGCGGGCATTTACACGCCGGTACTGCAGGGCGACGGCGGCGGCGGCGTTTCGGTGTCTTTTGCCTTCGTCATGAAGAAGGTGCTTGGCGAGTGGCGTGTCGACACCCTCACCAGCGGCCTGATCCTGAGCGATGCCGATTTCCAGCGGATCTACCAGCAGCGCAGCATCTACTTCTACGACCTCACCGAGCAGCATCTCGTGCGCGACCCGCGCTACAGCTCCCTCACCGATCCGTCGTTGCTGGCCAACTGGCTGACCGGGCAGTTGGCGAACGGGCCGCGACCCGAACTTCAGAACGCCGTGAGCAGGGAACTCCCGGCCCAGACGGACCCTCGCCGTGTCGCGGTCCTGCTGGGCTCGCCGATAACGGTCGAGCTACCGGGGGCGGCCAAGCTGGACGCCGGCACCCGCGATCGGCTCGCCGGCCAGCTGGCGCTGACGCTCGACCAAGTCGTGCCGGGCGCGTTTCTGTCGATCCTCGACGGCGGCAGGCCGGTGTCGGTGCCGTCGGCGGGGGGCACCCAGTTCACCGCTTCCGGATTCAGGGCTGCGGCGAACCCCGCCAACACCGCGCCAGCCTTGTTCTACATCCACGGCGAAGGGGTCGTCGACGCGACCGGCAAGCCGCTGCCGGGGGATCTGGGCAGCGGTCAGTACCACCTGGCGTCAGTGGCGCTGGCCGGGGTCCGCGGCTCGCAGGACCTGCTCGCGGCCGGCACCTCCGGTCCGCCGAGCAATGCCCGCCTGCTCGTCGGCACGGCGCGCACCGGGCTGCGCTCCACCGTCCTGCACGGCCGGCTGTCGCGCCCCTCGTGGGCGCCGAACCTCAACGAGGTCTGGGTCGGCGACGGTGCACAGGTCTACCGGATCACCCGCGGCGGCAAGCCAAGTGTGGTGCCGGTGGCTGGTCCAGGTGCGCTCACCGGACGGGTGAGCGCCCTGCGCTTCAGCCCCGAGGGGTCCCGCGTGGCGGTGGTCCTGAGCGCCCCTGACGGGACCGGCGCGCAGGTGTGGGTGGGTTCGGTCGTGCGGACCTCGGCGCAGGTGCGCGTCGACAGCCTGGAGCCGATCAGCCCGCAGGGGATTGCCGTCACCGACGTCGCCTGGAATGACCAGTTGAAGCTGTTCACCATCGGTCGGGTGCTCAGCACGGGCGAACCCAGCGTGTACGAGGTGCAGGTAGACGGGTCGCTGTGGACGCCGCGCTCATCGCAGAACCTGCCGGGGGCTCCGGACAGCATCACCGTCGCCGAGAACGTACCGGCCTGGGTGTCGGTCGGTCCGACGGTGTGGGCGCAGAGCGGCGGATCGTGGGCGGGCCCGCGCGGCGAGCAGACCCCTGGCACCAACCCGACCTATCTGGAGTAGCGCAGTCAACTTCGCCGTCCACAGGTGGTGCGCCGATCCACAGTCTGGCCGGGGTACGCGCCGCTCACGTCCGGGGCGCTCAGGGTGTACCCATGTCGCTCAGTGCCCTTGCCACCGCGCTTACCGATCTGGTGCTGCCACGTTTCTGCGTCGGCTGCAACCGCCCTGGCCCGACGCTGTGCCGAGCCTGTACGCCACCGGGCTTGCTCAGGTACGACGCCGCTGGCCTGCCAGTCATCGCGGCCGGCACGTATTCCGGCTCGTTGCGCACTGCGCTGATTGCGTACAAGGAACGCGGCCGGCGAGACCTCGCCGGCCCACTCGGCGAATTGCTCAGGCGCGCCGTCGCAGCCGGACCGCCGAGCGTGCTCGTGCCGGTGCCGTGCGCGCCCGCGGTCGCACGGGCCCGCGGCGGTGACCACGTGCTGCGCCTCGCGCGCGTCGCGGCCGGCCCCGGCGCCTACAGCGTTGCGATGCCACTTCGCCTGACGCGGACGGTGCAGGACTCGGCAGGACTCGGCGCGTGGGAGCGGGCGGCCAACCTGCGCGGCGCCATGACGGCGAGCGCGCCGAGCTGTCCGGGCGTACCAGCCCTTGTCATCGACGACATCGTCACCACGGCAGCGACGTTGCATGAGGCCGCTCGAGCCCTCGACGCCGCCGGTTGGTTGGTGCGCGGCAGTGCAGTCGTGGCCGCAACTGCGCGCAGGGCCGCTGGCACGTCCCGGTCGACCGGTCTAACGTGAGGGTGAACCGTGACGCCATGGTGGAGGTCGCATGGAAGCTGCCCTGGGCATGGAACTCGTCGTACGTGGCCGCAACGTAGTCGTTCCCGATCACTACCGTCAGCACGTCGCCGACAAGCTGGAAAAGATCGAGCGATACGACCACAAGATCATCAGAACTGATGTCGAGCTACAGCACGAACGCAACCCACGGCAGACCGGCCGATGCCAGCATGTCGAGATCACCTGCCGCACCCGCGGTCCGGTCGTGCGCAGCGAGGCGTGCGCCGAAGACTTCTACAAGGCGCTCGACCTCGCCGCCGAGCGCCTCGAGCGGCGCTTTCGCCAGGCCGCTGACCGGCGTCGGGTCCACCACGGCCGCCGCACCCCGCCGACGATTGCCGACGTGGTGGCTGACGGCATGAGCTCCGGCGATGCGCTGCGCGACGCTGGCGAGGACGAGCCGGCCTACGACGGACCGGGCCGGGTGGTGCGGGAGAAGGAGCACACCGCGCGGCCGATGAGCATCGACCAGGCGCTGTTCGAGATGGAGTTGGTGGGGCACGACTTCTACCTGTTCAGCGATGTCGATTCCGGGCGCCCGACAGTGGTGTACCGCCGGCACGCCTATGACTACGGACTGATTCGGCTAGCCATCTGACCGGTGGCGGGGATTTACCAAGGCGAATCGCACCTCGTCGCTGAAGGTGCCGTCGGGGTTGCGCAGCCGCGCCTGGCGCACGCCGTCCGCTTCGAAACCCGCGCGCAGCGCAGCCTTCACGGATGCGACGTTAGCCACCTTCGCGCCGAGTTCCAGCCGGGCGAAGCCCGCGACGTCAAAGGCCCATCGTGCGAGCAGTCGCAGCGCCCGGGCGGTGTATCCGCGAGCGCGGAAGGTCGGATGTACGGCATACCCGATACCGCCTACGTTCGGGGGGCCCTGCAACCGAATGTTGATCATGCCGGCATAAGATCCCGTTCTCGTGTCGACGATCGCGCAGCGCAATACGGGGCCGACGAGCCAGTGCAGCCGGGCCGCTGGCGCGAGCCGAGCGTGCTCGTCCGCGTCGCGGGGCGTGTCGGTGAGCTCCCACTGCCGGGTGACCGGATCCTCTTCCTGCTCGAGCAGGCCATGCTCATCGCCGAGCGAGAGTGGGCGAACGGTGACGACGCGGTCGGTGAGCCCGGTAGGCGGCAACTGGGGAGCAACGGGTTCGACGGGCTCGCCGCGATCACCGTCCAGGCGGGCGAACACGGCGCCGTCGGCCGGCCCGGCCGGGGTGCACACGTCACCGCGCAGCACGCCTTCGAAGCCGAAGCCGGCGTTGAGGGCCGTTTTGGCCGAGGCCAGATTGCCGACTGCGCAGTGGATTGCGACGCGTCCGATGCCGTGGGCGAAGGCCCATTGGGCTAGGACCCGCGACGCCTCGGCCGAGTACCCGTGCCCCCGGGCCGACGCGTAGACGACATAGCCGATCTCCGCGGCCGTCCGCCGGGCCGCAGGAAAGCGAAGGTCCGCCGAACCCACGAGCTCCCCGGTAGCTGTGTTCACAAGAGCACACGCCAGCCCGGTTGCGTCCCGGCGGCCCGCCGCTGCGAACTCAGTGACGAACTCGACGGCATCGCAGTGTTCATACGGGTCCGGGAGTGCCAGGAATTGGTGCATGGCAGGGTCCTGCATTGCCTCGTGCACCGCCGGCGCGTCGGTTGACCGCCAGGACCGCAGCGTGAGCCGCTCGCTCGACAGGACCACATCATTCAGTTCGACACCGCGGTACCGCCCCATGGGCCTCAGCGTGTCAGAGGCAACGTCGCGGGGTCATCCCGATTGTTCCTGCCGGCGCCGCTGCCGGGTGACCAGGCCGGCGCCGAACCCGCGAACCGCGGAGCGCGCGAACCCGCCGAGCCGCACATCGCGCAGTGCCTGATCGCCGCATCGTGGCAACGCCGCCCGCCGCGTTGACCGAGCCGTGATAGCTGCGGGGCGAAGCCGTACCATGGCCGCCGTGGTTCTAGCCAAGCTTCTACGCGCCGGCGAAGGCAATATGGTTCGCCGGCTGTCGACCATTGCCGATCACATCGAGACCCTCGAGGACGACTACGTCGAGCTCACCGATGCCGAGCTGCGCGCGCTCACCGACACCTTCAAGGAACGCTACGGCGACGGCGAGACCCTCGACGACCTGCTGCCCGAGGCATTCGCGGTAGTGCGGGAGGCCGCGCGCCGCACGTTGGGGCAGTTCCACTACAAGGTGCAGCTCATGGGGGGTGCCGCCCTGCACCTCGGCAACATCGCCGAGATGAAGACCGGTGAGGGAAAGACCCTCGTCTCGACGCTGCCGGCCTACCTCAATGCCCTGGCCGGCGACGGCGTGCACATCGTGACCGTGAACGACTACCTCGTCGGCCGCGACGGCGAATGGATGGGGCGCGTGCACCGGTTCCTCGGGCTCACGGTGGGCAAGATCCTCAATGACCTGCCCCCGGAGAAGCGCCGGGTGGCATACGGGTGCGATATCACCTACGGCACCAACAACGAGTTCGGCTTCGACTACCTGCGCGACAACATGGCCCACTCCCTGGATGAGTGCGTGCAGCGGGGCCACCACTTCGCCGTGGTGGACGAGGTCGACTCCATCCTCGTGGACGAGGCGCGCACTCCCCTCATCATCTCGGGGGCCGCTCAGGAGGCGACCAAGTGGTATCAGCAATTCGCGCGCATCGCGCCGCGTCTGCAT
>JBHEMN010000142.1:0-11052 GCA_046262575.1 Jatrophihabitantaceae bacterium | reverse complement strand
GAGCACGGAACCGCCGGTGCGCGCAGCGATCCGTTCGGCGTCCGCGACGACACGCGAATCGGGTCGGTAGCCGTCCGGACCGGCGATGCGCACATGCAGCCCCGCGGCGGCGCCAGCCAGCAGATAGGAGTGCGCCATGTTGTTGGCGGCATCACCCGCATAGCTCAGGGTCAGGCCGGCCAAGCGCCCCTTGTGCTCGCGGATCGTCTGCAGGTCGGCGAGGACCTGACATGGGTGGAACTGGTCGGTCAGCGCGTTGACGACGGGCACCCGGCTTGCGGCCGCCATCGCCTCGATGCGGTCCTGCCCGAAGGTGCGCCACACGATCGCGGCCACCTGCCGGTGCAGGACCCGCGCGGTGTCCGCGATCGGCTCGCCGCGGCCGAGTTGGGTAGTCGTCGCGTCGATGACGAGCGGGTAGCCGCCGAGCTCGGCCACGCCCACACAGAACGACACCCGGGTCCGGGTCGAGGGCTTGTCGAAGATGAGCGCGACGGTTTGCGGCCCGCTCAGCGGTCGATGGCCGTGCCGATCTGCCTTCATTGCATCGGCGAGGTCGAGGACCTCGGTCAGCGCGGCCGGCCCGAGGTCATCGTCGCGGAGGAAATGACGCGTCATCCGGCCACCTGCTCGAGCGCACCGGTCAGCAGGGGTAGGGCTTGGTCGACATCGGCTTCGGTGAGGATGAGAGGTGGCGCGAGGCGAATCACGTCGGGTTTCACGGCGTTGACGAGCAAGCCCCGTCGGCGCGCCGCGGACTCGACGGCCGCTGCGTAGTCACCGGTGAGGACCACCGCCCGCCAGAGTCCGCTGCCACGGGCACCCTGCACGAGTGGGCTGTCGAGGCAGGACAACTCACGGGCGAGGTGCTCACCGACCCGCTTGACCTGATCGAGCAGGTGCGTATCGGCGATCGTGTTCAGCACTGCCAGCGCGGCGGCACAGGACACCGGGTTACCGCCGAAGGTACTGCCATGGTCGCCCGGCGCGAACATCTCGCCGGCCGGGCCTATGCCGATGCAGGCCCCGATCGGCAAACCGCCGCCCAAGCCCTTGGCCAGGGTGATCACGTCCGGACGTACGCCTTCGGCCAGGCTCGCGAACCAGTGACCGGTGCGCCCGATCCCGCTCTGCACCTCGTCGACGACCAGCAGCGCACCGCTCGCATCGCACACTTCGCGTGCCGCCTGCAGGTAGCCGACCGGTGCGGGCACGACGCCGCCCTCGCCCAGGGTCGGTTCGACGAACACCGCCGCCGTCCGCTGAGTAACCGCGCAGCGCAGTCCGTCGGCGTCGCCGTACTCGACGAAGCTGACCGGCCCGGGCAGCGGCGCGAACGGCTCGCGCTTTGCCGCGTTCCCGGTGATAGCCAGGGCGCCGAGGGTCCGGCCGTGGAAGCTGTTGGTGGCAGCCACGATCTCCAGGCGGCCGCCCGCCGGATCGAGTGCGCGCCCATGCTTGCGCGCGAGTTTGAGGGCGCACTCGTTCACTTCGGCGCCGCTGTTCGCGAAGAAAACCCGGCCCGGCAGGCCGAGCAGTTCGACGAGCCGCTCAGCAAGTAGTACGCCGGGCTCGTGGCTGGCCAGGTTGGACGTGTGCACGAGCCGTCCCACCTGGTCGGTGACTGCCGCGATGATCGCGGGGTGGGCGTGGCCGAGCGCGGACACCGCGATCCCACCGACGAAGTCGAGGTATTCGCGGCCGTCGGTGTCCCATACTCGCACGCCCGCACCGCGCTCGAGCGCGATCGGCGGGGTGCCGTAGTTCGGCATCATTACCGCGGCCCACCGGTCCGACAGTGATTGCGCGGTCATGGGTTCTCCTTCGCGGGACGCACCATGGTGCCGATGCCCTCAGAGGTGAACACCTCGAGCAACAGCGCATGCGGGACCCGGCCGTCCAGGACGTGGGCGCTCGTCACGCCACCTTCGACTGCCCGGACACACGCCTCCATCTTCGGCGCCATGCCCGCGGACAGGCTGGGCAGCATCGCCGCGAGAGCGTCCACGCCGATCTCGCTGATGATCTCGGTGCTGGCCGGCCAGTCGGCGTACAGCCCCTCGACATCGGTGAGCACGACCAGCTTTTCCGCGCCCACCCCGACCGCGATTGCCGCCGCCGCGGTATCGGCGTTGACGTTGTAGGACATCCCGTCCGTGCCTCGCGCAACTGTGGCGATCACCGGGATGCGTCCCGCGTCGAGCAGGGCGTGCACGGTAGCCGGGTCGACGGCGACGACGTCACCGACCTGGCCGACGTCGACAGCCTCGCCGTCCACGAAGCCGTGCCGGCGTGCCGCGGTGAGCAGGCCACCGTCCTCCCCTGACAGCCCGACTGCCAGCGCGCCGTGATCGTTGATGAGGTTCACGACATCGCCGTTGACCTGACCGACGAGCACCATCCGGACGACCGCCATGGCCTCGGGCGTGGTCACCCGCAGGCCACCGCGGAACTCGGTGTGGATGCCGAGCCTGCGCAGGTGTTCGGTGATCTGTGGCCCACCGCCGTGCACGACGACCGGCCGCAACCCCGCATAGCGCAGGAAGACGATGTCCTGGGCGAAGGAGCGCTGCAGCGCTGGGCTGGACATGGCATTGCCGCCGTACTTGACCACGACGATCTTGCCGTGGAACCGCTCGAGCCACGGCAGGGCGTCGACGAGAACGGCGGCCTTGGCCAGCGCCTGAATGCGGTTGCTCATGAGCCAGTCAGCATCGTGGAGTTCCTGCTCATGACGAGTACGCCGAGTTCTCTTCGACGTAGGCGTGGGTGAGGTCGTTGGTCCAGATCGTCGCCGCGCTGTCGCCGGCGTGCAGGTCGACCAGAACCCGCACGTCGCGGCCGGACAGGTCGACCAGACTGCGATCCTCGCCCGCCGCCCCGTCACGGCACACCTGCACATCGTTGATCGTTACGTCGAGCCGATGCGGCTCGAAGGCTGCCTGCGTCGTGCCGATCGCTGCGAGCACGCGACCCCAGTTCGGGTCATTGCCGAACAGTGCGCACTTGACCAGGTTGTTGCGCGCGATCGAGCGGCCGACCTCGATCGCATCGTCCTCGTCAGCCGCTCCCCTCACCTGCACGGCGACTTCCTTCGTGGCGCCTTCGGCGTCAGCGAGCAGTTGCCGGGTCAGTTCGTCACACACCTGCTCCAGGGCTTCGGTGAACGCGACAGGTGCCGGGACCAGGTCGCAGGCGCCGCTGGCCAGCAACAGCACGGTGTCGTTGGTAGACATGCACCCGTCGGCGTCGATCCGGTCGAAGCTACGTCGGGTCGCCTGGCGCAATGCGCCATCGAGCACACCCGGGTCCACGCGGGCGTCCGTCGTCAGGACGCACAGCATGGTCGCCAAACCAGGGGCGAGCATGCCCGCGCCCTTGGCCATGCCGCCGATCGTCCAACCCTCCTCGTGCGTGCACACCGCCTGCTTGACGACGGTGTCCGTGGTGCGGATCGCGTCCGCGGCACGCGCTCCGCCGTCGCCGGTCAGGGCCGCGGCCGCGGCGGACACGCCAGCGAGCAACCCGGGCATCGGCAAACGTTCGCCGATGAGCCCGGTGGAGCAGACGGCGACCTCCCCGGCGCCCACTCCGAGCGCGGCCGCTGCGTGTTCCGCGGTGCGGTGGGTGTCGGCGAATCCGGCGGGCCCGGTGCACGCGTTGGCACCGCCGGCGTTGAGGACGACGGCACGCAGCCGCCCGTCGGCGATGACCTGCTGCGACCAGAGAACCGGTGCGGCCTTGACCCGGTTGCTGGTGAACACCGCCGCCGCGGCGTCGCTCGGGCCGTCGTTGACGACCAGGGCCACGTCGCGCGCGCCGTCCGATTTCAGGCCGGCGGCTACTCCTGCGGCACGAAACCCGCGCGCCGCCGTGACGCTCACGGCGCGATCCCGTCGACGGCGAGGCCGGTGCTCTCGGGTATGCCGAGGATCAGGTTGGCGATCTGCAGCGCCTGGCCGGCGGCACCTTTGCCGAGATTGTCGATGGCGCAGGTGACGATGATGCGGCCGGAGTCGACGTCGACACTCGCCTGCAGGTGCGCCGAATTGGATCCCGCGGTGGCGCCCGTGCGGGGCTGCATGCCCTCCGGCAGGACGTGCACGAACGGCTCGGCGGAGTATGCCGCCGCGAGCACGGCCCGCACGGCCCGCACGTCCGTGCTCGCGGGCGGGCCCACCGGGCGGGCTGTGACAGCGGCCAGAATGCCCCGCGGCATCGGCGCCAGGATGGGTGTCATCGACAGGCTCGTGGCACCGGTGGCCTGCTTGATCTCAGGCACCTGCTGATGGGCGCCCACCTTGTAGCCGGTCAGGTCGCCCAGCACCTCGCTGGCCAGCAGGCTGATCCTGGGTGCGCGGCCTGCGCCGGAGGTACCACTGGCCGCCACCACAACGACGTCGTCCGGCTCGGCGATACCGGCGGCGATCAGCGGCGCGAGGGCCAGGATTGTCGCGACGGCGTAACAGCCGGTGTTGGCGACCCGATCGGAGGCCGCGATGGCCTGGCGGGCTCCGGGAATCTCGGGCAGGCCATATGTCCAGGCGCCCGGGTGTTCGCCACCGTAGTACCGCCGGTACGCGGCGGCGTCGACCAGCCGGTGGTCGGCGCCGAGATCGACGATCTTCTGTTCCGCGGGCAGCTGCGCCGCGAAGGCTGCCGACGCCCCATGCGGCAGAGCCAGGAAGACGAGATCGGCGCCGCTGACCGCGTCGGGCGTCGTTTCGGCGAAGCTGAGGCCGGTGAGCGAGCGCAGCTGGGGATGGACGTCATCGACCCGCTGCCCCGCCCTGTCGTGCGCGGTCACCGCGACCACGCCCAGATCGGGGTGGGCAGCAACCAAGCGCAGTAGCTCGCCGCCCGCATACCCGCTGGCGCCGACGACGGCAACCCGATATCCCATCTGCACGATTATGCACCATACTGCAAATTGATACAACAGCGGTGGGGTCAGCCGCGCAAGATCGCCCCGGTGGCTTGGTTGGCACGCGCGATCGCAGCGTCGCGGGCGGCCAACGCCTCGGCAGCGGTCAGCGTGCGGTCGAAGGCCCGGAACCGCAGCGCGAACGCCAGCGACTTGCGGGCCTCGCGGCGCAGGATTTCGTCGTCATAGACATCGAACAGGCGTACCGATTCCAGCAAGTCGCCGGCCCCGGCCCGAACGGCGGCCAGGACATCCGCGGCCGCGACCTTGGCAGCGACCACCAGGGCGATGTCGAGCAGGACCGGCGGGTACGGGGACAGCCTCGGCGCGAGGACTGGTGGCGGCGGCGCGAACGCATTCACGTCGAGCTCCATGGCGCAGGTGCGATGCGGCAGCCCGAGCGCGGCGATCACCCGCGGATGCAGCTCGCCGGCGTGCCCGACGATGCGCTCGCCCAGCCGCAAGGCGGCGCAGCGACCGGGGTGCCACGGCGCCAGGTCCGCGGCGCGGACGGTGATCTCGACCCGCGCAACCGCGGCTACCGAGTGCGCGGCGGCGATCGCTTCGGCCCACGTCGCTGGCCGGCCGGGGCCCCACCAGCCCGGGCCCTCGAACTGGCCGCACAGCACGGCCGCCGCATGCCGGGGCTGATCGGGCAGCGCGGCATCCAGCGCGGCCAGTTCGCCGTCGCTCGGCCGGCCTGCGACACCGGGCCGCGGTGGGGTGGGCGCGTTGGCGCGCGGCAGGAAGACCAACCCCATCTCGAACAGCGCCAGATCGCGCTGGCCGCGCCCCACGTTGCGTTGCAGCGTCGCGAGCAGTCCTGGGAGCAGGGAGGTGCGCAACTCCGGCTCGGCTTCGGACAGCGGGTTGGCCAACCTCGAGGCGAACCGGCGGGGGTCGTCGGGCGCCAGACCCAGCGCGTCGTGCACCGCTGGGGAGACGAACGGGTAGCTGAGGACCTCGGTGAATCCGGCGGCAGCCAGCGCGCGCGACACCCCCCGATGCAGCACCTGTGCTGCGCTCAGCCCGCGCCCGGGCGGCGGCGTGGGTAACACCGAAGGGATCTTGTCGTAGCCCTCGAGGCGGACGATCTCCTCGATCAGGTCCGCCGGATCGAGGAGATCGGGGCGCCACGTCGGCGCCGATACCTGCAACACCTCGCCGCCGTCGACGGTGCAGCCGACCTCGAGCAGCCGCGTCACCGCCACCTCGCGCGGGATCGCCATCCCTGCCAACGCGCCGGCGCGCGCCGCGTGCAGGGCAATGAGTTCGCGGGCCGGGCCCTCCCCCACGACCGTGTACCCCGCGGCCGCCGTGGCGCGGCCGTGCTTGACGAGCAGATCGACGCAACGCTGCAGGGCGACGCCCGCAATCGCTGGGTCGACCCCCCGCTCGAAGCGCTTAGCCGCCTCGCTGGGCAGCTTGTGCCGGCGTACCGCGCGCGCGATGGAGGCCGGGTGCCAGTGCGCCGCCTCGAACACGATCGCGGTGGTTGCGGCATCGATTTCGGTGGAGGCGCCGCCCATCACGCCGGCCAGGGCAATCGGCCCGGAATCGTCGGTGACGACCAGATCGTCGGGGTCCAGCGCGCGTAGGGTGCCATCGAGCGTGGTGAGCGCTTCACCCGGCCTGGCTCGCCGCACCCCGATCGCGCCAGACAGCTTGGCCCGGTCGAATGCGTGCAGTGGCTGCCCGGTCTCGAGCATGACGTAGTTGGTCACATCGACGGCCAGCGAGATCGAGCGCACGCCCGACTGCCGCAACCGCCGCGCCATCCACCCGGGCGTCGGCGCGCTCGGATCGAGCCCGGTTATGACCCGGGCGCAGAACTGGTCGCAGCCGGCCGGGTCGTCGACGCCGACCTGGTAGGCACAGCCGTCGACGTCGGGCAGCTCGACCTCGATGTCGTGGAACGCGACCCCCAGTGCCGCCGAGGCCTCGCGGGCCACGCCGCGCACCGACAGGCAGTACCCACGGTCGGGCGTCACGGCGATATCGAGCACCGCGTCGCGCAGGCCCAGGACGTCCAACGCATCGTCTCCCGGGTCGGCGGACACCGGCGGCAAAACCAGGATGCCGGCGTGGTCGTCGCCGACGCCGAGTTCACGAGCCGAGCAGATCATCCCGTCTGACACGTGCCCATACGTCGTGCGGGCGGTTATGCCGAACGCGCCAGGAAGCACGGCGCCGGGCAGCGCGGCGATGATCAGATCGCCGGCAGCGAAGTTCGCGGCGCCGCAGACGATGCCGCGCGGACTGGCCTGCGCGACATCGACCTGACACCACCGGATCGTCTTACCGTTGCGCTGCGGCTCGTCCTCGAAGGAGAGCCCCCGGCCGATCACGATCGGTCCGGACATGCCGTCGGCGGCTGAATCGACCCGCTCCACCTCCAGGCCGACACGGACGAGCGCGGCGCCCAGCTCGCGCGGGGACAGCCCCTCGGGCAGGTCGACGTGCTCGCCGACCCAGCTGACCGGCGCCCTCATGCCGGCTCGACTCGAGCCACTGCGGTGGTTCGCACGGCGATGAGCAGCTCGCTTCCGGTTCGCATCAGGCCTCGACTCCGAACGCGGCGGTGAACCGGACGTCTCCGTCGACCAGGTCGCGCATGTCTTGCGCACCGTTGCGAAACATCACGGTCCGCTCGATGCCCATCCCGAAGGCGAAGCCGGAGTAGTGCTCGGGGTCGATCCCACAGGCGAGAAGAACCCGCGGATTGACCATTCCGCAGCCGCCCCATTCGATCCAGCCTTCGCTGCTGCAGGTGCGGCAGGGATTGGCCGGGTCGCCGACCGAGTCGCCGTGACAGACGAAGCACCTCAGGTCGACCTCGGCGCTCGGTTCGGTGAACGGGAAGTAGGACGGTCGCAGCCGGGTGGTGACGTCGGGACCGAACATGGCCTGCGCGAGGTGGTCGAGCGTGCCCTTGAGATGAGCCATCGTGATGCCCTCGTCCACCGCCAGTCCCTCGACCTGATGGAACACGGGGGTGTGGGTGGCGTCCAGTTCGTCGGTGCGAAACGTCTTGCCTGGGCAGATGACGTAGATCGGCGGTTTGCGGGTCAGCATGGTGCGTGCCTGCACCGGCGAGGTCTGGGTACGGAGCACCAGTCCGGACTCGGGCGAGTCGACGAAGAAGGTGTCCATCAACGAGCGGGCCGGGTGGTCGACGCCGATGTTGAGGGCGTCGAAGTTGTACCACTCCGCCTCGACCTCGGGGCCCTCTGCAACCTCGTAACCCATCGAGGTGAACACGTCGGCGATGCGTTCCTGAATCGTGGTGAGGGGGTGCCGCGCGCCGGCCGCGCGCCGATCGCTGGGCAGCGTCACGTCGACCGCCTCCTCGGTCAGGACACGCTTGTCCCGCTCGAGCTCGAGTTCGGCCTGCCGGGCAGCGAGCGCCGCGTTCACCCGGGCCCTGGCCGCCCCGACCCGTTGCCCCGCTGCTGCTTTCGCCGCCGGCGGCAACGCCCCGATCTCGCGGTTGGCCAAGGCCAGTGCGCCACGGTCACCGGCGTGGGCCAGGCGCTCAGACTTCAGCTCGCCGAGCGTGCCCGCCGCGGCGAATGCGGCCAGGGCCGCGGCCACTGCAGCGGCGATCGACTCCGGGTGCAGCGCGCTGACCTCGACGGGATCGAAGTGCGGTGTGGGCATGCGGGCAGGTCTCCAGTCGGTTTGGGCGTGCGGCACGAGTTTAGGAGGACGGCCCTGCGCGACTCGACAGTATTACCGAGCGCGCCGCTGGGCGCGGGCACTGGCGTAGAGACAGAGGGCCGCCGCGGCGGCCAGATTCCAGCTCTCGGCGCCGCCGTAGATCGGAACCCGGACCGTCATGTCGGCCTCGGCGAGGACCCCCTCGGGCAGCCCCCGAGCCTCGTTGCCGAACAACCACATCGTCGGCCCGGTCAATCCCGCGTCGTCTGCGAGGTCGTCGAGTTCGCTGGCACCGGCGCCCGTGGTCGCGAGTGATGCCAAGCCCGCTTCGCGGGCAGCCTGCAGGACGTCGTCGACGACCGCGTCGACGACCACGTCGAGATGGAAGATGCTGCCGGCACTGGCTCGGACGGTCTTGCCGTTGTAGACATCCGCGCCGCCGGCGAATACGACCGCGTCACTGCCGGCTGCGTCGGCGCTGCGCATTATTGCCCCAGCATTGCCGGGATCGTTGGGCTCCACGAGCACAGCGACGAGCCGCGGCCGACGGGCGAACGCTGCCGCGAGGGAAATGTCGACGCGCCGGCACACGGCGATGAGTCCCTGTGGCGTGATGGTCTCCGACAGTCCCGCGGCATCCTTCGGACTGATCTGATCGACTGCGACGCCCGAGAGCAGCTCTGCGTGTCGCTCGATGGCGGCCTCGGTTGCGAAGATCTCGCGGACGACTCCGGCCCGCAACGCCGCACCGACCGCTGGTGCGCCCTCCGCCAGGAACAGCCCGGCTTCGCGCCGGTCCTTGCGGTCGGTGAGCCGCCGGGCTGCCGCGAGGCGGGCGTTGCGTGAGCTGAGCATCGTCCGGGGTCCCCGCGGAGTCGGCACGCTCTTCGCGGACTTCGTGGGGTGGAGCTCAGGCAGCCGGCGACTGAGCGGCGGCGCCGCCGATGCCTTCGGCCGCAATGGCAGTGCGCGCCACCTCGACCAGCGCCGCGAACGCGGGAGCGTCGGTGACGGCCAGGTCGGCGAGTACCTTCCGGTCGACCGTCACCCCGCCCAGCCGAAGACCTTGGATGAATCGGTTGTAGGTCATGTCGTTCGCGCGGCATGCCGCGTTGATGCGGGTGATCCACAGCTGGCGGAAGTCACCCTTGCGCTTCTTGCGGTCGCGGTACTGGTAGGTCGCGGAGTGCAGCAGCTGCTCTTTGGCCTTGCGGTACAGGCGCGAGCGCTGGCCGCGGTAGCCGCTGGCGGCTTCCAGGGTGGTGCGGCGTTTCTTATGGGCATTCACTGCCCGTTTGACGCGTGCCACGGTGGTTCCTTGGGTGTTCGGGCCGCCGGCGTGAGCGGGGGCGAGATGGAGAAACGGGACGGGGCCGCGCCTAGCGGCCGAGGAGCTTCTTCACGCGCGGCGCGTCGGCGGCCGAGATTTGCTCCGTGCCGGTCAGACGGCGGGTCAGCCGCGAGGACTTGCGCTCGAGCAGGTGACGCTTACCGGCGCGTTCGGTGAGCAGTCTTCCGCTGCCGGTCACCTTGACGCGCTTCTTCATCCCGCTGTGGCTCTTGAACTTGGGCATCTTGATCCTCTTCGTAGTGGTGCGAACAGCTAGGTGGCGCCCTCGGAGGCCGCGGGGGCATCGTGGGAGACGCGGGTGATCTTGGTGCTGCGATGCGGCGCGACCACCATGATCATGTTGCGACCGTCCTGCTTCGGCGATGCCTCGACGAAACCGAGCTCCTGAATGTCGTCGGCCAGGCGCTGCAACAGCCGGAAGCCCAGTTCGGGCCGGGACTGCTCGCGTCCGCGGAACATGATCGTGACCTTCACCTTGTCGCCCTGCTTGAGGAACCGCTCGACGTGACCCTTCTTGGTCAGGTAGTCGTGCGAGTCGATCTTGGGGCGCAGCTTCATCTCCTTGATGACGGTGAGTGCCTGGTTGCGCCGGGCCTCACGGGCCTTTTGCGCGCTCTCGTACTTGAACTTGCCGTAGTCCATGAGCTTGCAGACGGGCGGGCGAGCCATCGGGGCGACCTCGACGAGATCCAGGTCGGACTCGGCGGCGAGTTCGAGAGCCTTGCCGATCGGCACGATGCCGACCTGCTCGCCCTCGGGGCCGACGAGGCGCACCTCGGGTACGCGGATCCGGTCGTTGATCCTTGGTTCAGAGCTGATGGGACCTCCTTGGTCGGTTCTGTTGTTCCCGCGGCGCCGTCCGGACAAACGGACGGCCCCACTGCGCTGTCGTGCGCACGGGGCCGCTACCTACCGACCAGTCCGTCCCGACGCGCCAAGGCGCAGCGGGCGCCCGGCCTGCGAGGCCGAGCGTCACGGACCGGACCCGGCACACCGCATGGTGCCGGTGGCTCAGGTGGGAGGCTGTGCTGGTTGCCCAGCGGCTTCCGCTTGCACACCGGTGGCCGGGCCATCGGAGCAACTTCGACGAGGTCGAGATCGCTCTCCTGGGCCAGCT
>JBHEMN010000141.1:0-9738 GCA_046262575.1 Jatrophihabitantaceae bacterium | reverse complement strand
GAGCGGGCCCCCCCCGCCGAGCGGGAGTACCTGCGGGCCATGGCCGAGGTTGCCGACCCCGACCTGCCCGATGACGCTGTGCTCACCGCGTCGGTGGCCGAGTCACTGGCTCGCCAACCGCAATCGCTCTCACCCGCCCGTGACGGGCTGTTGAAGAAGGGGCTGGTGTACTCCGGGCAGCGCGGACGGATCGCGTTCACCGTTCCGCACTTCGGTCACTACCTGCGACAGCAGGAAATGTGAACCAGCCTGCGACAGCAGGTGTCACGGCGCCTGCGCGTGCTGACGGATCCAGGCGTGCATCGCGATCCCGGCCGCCACCCCGGCATTGATGGAGCGGGTCGAGCCGTACTGGGCGATGGAGCAGACGAGTTGGGCGACGTCGCGGGCCTCGTCGCTCAGGCCGGTGCTTTCCTGCCCGAACAACAGCAAGGCGTTACGCGGAAGGGCAGTCGTCTCGATGTCGACCGCGCCAGGCAGGTTGTCGATCGCGACCACCGTGTATCCGTTCGCCTCCGAGAGCGCGCCCAGCTCGACGGCCGACCCGACGTGGCGGATGTGCTGGTAGCGGTCGGTGACCATCGCCCCGCGCCGGTTCCACCGGTGCCGACCGACGATGATCACCTCCTTCGCGAGGAACGCATTCGCAGTGCGAACTACGGTGCCGATGTTGGAGTCGTGCTGCCAGTTCTCGATTGCGACGGCGAACTCGTGCCGGCGGGCGTCCAGGTCGGCGACGATCGCGTCCAGGCGCCAGTAACGGTAGCGGTCGATCACGTTGCGGCGATCGCCGTGCGCGAGGAGGTCTGGGTCTAGCCGGGGGTCGACCGGCCGCGGCAGCGGATGCGGTCCCACCCCGACCTCGGGCGGCAGGTCCGGCGTGGCGCCGTCGTCGGAGGTCAGGACAGGCCTATATCGGCGAGGTCGAACACGCTGCGGTACGGCAACCCGGCCGCCTCGACCGATCCCCTGGCGCCGCGGTCCACGACAACGGCCACTCCGACGACATCGGCGCCCGCGGCGCGCAGCGCGTCGACGGCAGTGAGCACACTGCTGCCCGTTGTCGAGGTGTCTTCGACGGCCAGTACCCGGCGGCCGGTGACGTCCGGTCCCTCGATCCGCCGCTGCAGACCGTGCTGCTTGTCGCTCTTGCGCACGACGAAGGCATCGATGCGGCCACGGCTCGCGTGCAGCATCGCGGCGGCCACGGGGTCGGCGCCGAGGGTCAACCCACCCGCGGCGTCGTAGCGCCAGTCATGGGTGACCTCGAGCATGAGGCGTCCGACCAACGGGGCTGCCGTGCGATGCAGGGCGATGCGCCGCAGGTCGAGGTAGTAGTCGGCCTGCCTGCCGGAGGAGAGCGTGACCTGCCCCCGCACCACGGCCAGGTCCTTGATCATGTGCAGTAACTCGTCGCGGTCGCTCACGCAGGGCACCTTAGCCGTCCCAGTTTGGTGCAGCCGTGGACATGCGGTGTCCGTGCGTGCACCGTATCGAGCTCAATATGCGCGGCGGGCCATGATCTTGCGCAACAGTGGGCGCGGCAGGGCCCTGGTGGCGCTGACGAGCATCTTGTACCTGCGGCTTGGCACGCTCACCGCTCGACCCTTCGCCGCATCGGCGAGGCCTTCGGACACCACCGTCCGGGCGTCCAGCCACATCCGCGCCGGCACGTTCGACATGTCGGCGCCGGCGCGTTCGTGGAACTCGGTGTGGGTGAAGCCCGGGCACACCGCGGTTACTGAGACACCCGAGCCGGACAACTGAACTGCCAGCGACTCGCTGAACATCGTCACCCACGCCTTGCTCGCCGCATAGGTGGCATTGCGGCCGCGGGGGACGAACGCGGACACGGACGAGACATTGATGATCTGGCCAGATCCACGACCGGTCATCGCGCGCACCGCGGCGTGCGTCAGCCGCAGCACGGCGCGGACATTGAGGTCGAGCTGGAGTTCCTCGTCGGCGAGATCTGCCAGCCCGAAGCGCTTGTACGTGCCCGAGCCGGCGTTGTTGACGAGAACGGCAACGGGTCGCTGCGCGTCGGTCACGCGGGCGGACACGATGTCACAGCCCGCCTCAGTGCTCAGATCGGCCACCAGCACCTCGACGTCGACACCGAATTCGCTCGACAGCCGGGCCCGGCTCGAGTCCAGTCGCGCCGCGTCACGAGCGACGAGAATCAGGTCGTGGCCCGCCGCTGCCAGCTGGCGCGCGAATTCCGCGCCGATGCCGGCCGACGCGCCGGTGACGAGTGCGGTGGGCATCTACAGCTCGGTGCGCCGCGACTTGCTGGCCTTGGCGCGACTGCGGGCCAGTGCCGCGCCGCGGGCGACGGCAGCTTCGTCCGCACGGCCCTTGGCGCGTGCTCCGGAATTGGCCACCTTGGCCGTCTCGTTGGCGGGCGCGCGTAACCCTGCCGTCGAACGCGTCCCGGTGGCCGGGGCTGTCTTATCCCCCGCAGGTGGCCGCGGGGCGAACAACCCGCCCAGCCCGCGCGAGGGGGCACCGCTGCGCACCGGCCGCGGGAAGAACCTCGTCGATTCCGACAGGAACAGCGCGATGATCGCGGCCAGCGATGCGAGCCCGGCCAGTCCGGTCACCAGGAGCAACGGCAGTGGTCCGCCACTGCCGAGCGCGAGGACCGAGAGCGGGCTACCGGCGAACCCGACGAAGGATCCGATGATGCTCAGCACGACGAACATCGTGCGAGCCGACCGAACGCCGTGCCGGATCTTGCGGGCACACATCAACACCGCGAGGCTGATCAGTATCGAACCGACCGTCAGCTCGATCAGACTTACCTGCACCTGGTGGGCTACGTCCAGGCAGCCTTTGGGATGCGCCGAGCCGCAGAGCACCAGCTTGTCCTTGGCGCTGCGCGTGTTGTTAGCGTCGATCAGTGATTGCTTGAGGCTGCCGGTGTAGGCCCACAACAGACCGGCCCGAAGCACTGACAGCGCAATCTGGGCGTAGATCGCGGCAATCGCCAGGTTGATCGTGCGAGGGGGCTCTGGACCGTCGGCCGGCTTCCCGGCAACAGTGGGTTTCGACGTGTCGCTCACCGGCGCAGTGTACGTGCGCACGCGTGGTGATGCGCTTCGCCCGTTCGGCCGCGGCCGGGGAACCGGATACAGTCGACCCAGCGCCGAGTGCTGACCAGCTGCCGCGGCGGGATTGCGCACACCACGGAGGGCCACCATGACCACCCCGCCGGGCGACGGCCCCCACCCGTCGGACGCCGACCCGGGCGGTTGGGCGTCGCCGCTGCCTTCGGAACCGGTGTCCTCCGATCCGGTGTCACTGGATAAGCCTGCGCCGCCGTTCGATCCCTACCGCTACGGCGCGCCTGAGCACCCCGTCCCACCCGAGTACGCACCGTTCGGCTACTCGCCCCCGCCAGTCACGATGGCGCCGCCGTCCGGACCGGTACCCCCGCAGCCCCATGCGCCGATACAGCCCGGCTACCCCTATCCGGCGAACCCCTACCCGTACGCGGCGCCCCCGCCCTACGCGCATCAGTACCCGCAGCCGCGCACGGGCAACGGCAAGGCCATCGCCGCGCTCGTGCTCGGGATACTGTCCATCGTCTTCTTCTGGACGACCATCTTCGACGTCATCCCGGTCGCGCTCGGGATCATCTTCGGCTTCCTTGGCCTGAGCGATGTCAAGCGTGGCAGCGGTGGCCGAGGGATGGCGATCAGCGGCCTCGTCTGCGCCGTGGTCGGTGCCGTGCTCGCAACGGTTTTCACCGTCGCGATCTACTCGCGGATCCGCCCTTGCCTGGACAACTACGACAGCGGCTCGTCGGCGTACAACAAGTGCATCCATAACCACTTCTGAGGTCCGCCTAGGACGAATCCCCTTGGCCGGGTTGGGACGAT
Source organism: Jatrophihabitantaceae bacterium (assembly GCA_046262575.1). Classification (GTDB taxonomy): domain Bacteria; phylum Actinomycetota; class Actinomycetes; order Mycobacteriales; family Jatrophihabitantaceae; genus QHCC01. The sequence goes on along the minus strand of JBHEMN010000141.1, from coordinate 5,854 downwards.
CAGCAGCGTCGCCGACAAACTCGGTGTCGATGATGGCGAGGATCAGGCCGCGGGAGGGGCGGCGGGAACCGCAGTTGCCCGTCGCCGGAGGCCGCTAGGGACCGGGTCGTAGAGCCGTGAACCATGGCAGGTTACGCACGACGGCGAACGCGATCAGCAGCATGAGCACGCCGGCTGTCACGCTGCGCGGCAATCGCGGCACCGCGCCCCCCGTCCGTACCCGCTGCACCCACGTCCACCAGAGCACGACAGCGAAGGGCACCGCTGCCACGAGCAGTGCGTTGTCCTGCAGCGCAGTGCCGACCTGCCCGCGGGCGAGGTCGGCTACAGCACGCAGCCCCCCGCAGAACGGGCACCACAAACCGGTGAGCGAGCGCAGCGGACACAGCGGCACATGCGTCTTCGTCGGGTCGATCGCCACGTCTGCGGCAGTGAGTGCCAGCACACCGGCACCGAACCGCAGCGGCGCCCCCTGGCGGGCGCGGGTCAGCGCGGCCGATGCAGACCGACCGGACTGGGCCACGCTCTGGACGGACGTCGCTGGCTACTTGACGGAGATGACCTGGCTGCTGAGCGCCTTGTCGTGCCAGCCCTGATAGCGCCCGCTGGCGCTGTCGAGGAAGGCCGACCAGAGACCTGCGTAGCAGACGACGTTGGACAAGGCCTGGACGAGGTAACGCCCGAACGCCCGGCCGTATCCGATGGGCTGGCCTGTAGTGGAATCCACGACCTTCACGCCCATCCACTTCTTGCCCAGCGTCTGACCGGTCTTGCCGATGAAGTACACGAAGTATCCGACGCCCAGGATGGCGATCAGAAACACGACAAGCACGAGCACTCCGGCGCCACTGCCTGCCTTCGACACGCAATTGGTTTCGCCGAGAGAACACGTCGTCGCACTCTTCACGAAAGCGGCGATCGCGATCGCGTAGACGATGCCCAGCGGCACCGCGACGATCGCCAGATCGATGATGAAGGCGAGCACGCGGTCACCCATCTGCAACGGCCGGGTGGCTCCGGGAAGCAGGACGCCCTGCTGGCCGTACCCGTACTGGCCGTACTGCTGGCCGTACTGCTGGCCGTACTGCTGCGGTTGCTGCCCATAGGGCTGCTGCGGCGCACCATAGGGCTGCGCTTGCTGCCCATAGGGCTGCTGCGGCGCACCATAGGGCTGCGCAGGCGGCGCGCCATAGGGCTGCGCAGGCGGCGCGCCATAGGGCTGCTGCGGCGCACCGTAAGGCTGCGCAGGCGGCGCGCCATAGGGCTGCTGCGGCTGCTGGGGCTGCTGCGGCTGCTGGCCGTAGGGGTCAGGGGTGCCACCCGGATTCCACGACGTCATGGTGCCTCCTCCTGAGTCGCCCCGTGCGGCGACGGTTCCGGGATTGTCGCGTCAGGACCCGCTCACGTCCAGTCCGGATCGATCATCGCGCGCGTCCACCCGCACGGTCTGCCCGTCCCGGACGTCTCCGGCGAGCAAGCCGCGAGCGAGCGCGTCGCCGATGGCGGTCTGCACGAGGCGCCGCAGCGGGCGGGCACCGTAGAGCGGGTCGAAGCCGTTGATCGCCAACCACTCACGGGCCGCGTCGGTAACCTCGAGGATCAGGCGCCGGCTTTGCAGCCGCCTGGCCAGAGCCGCCACCTGGATGTCGACGATCTTCGTGAGGTCCTCGGTAGTCAGGGATTCGAAGACCACGATGTCGTCGAGGCGGTTGAGGAACTCAGGCTTGAAGTGATCGCGCACGATACCCATGACGATGTCCGTGGTCTTCGCGCGTGCGCTCATCCCGGCACGCTCACCTGCGTCAGTCAGCTCATTCACCAGGGCGTGCGAGCCGAGGTTGGAGGTCAGCACCAGCAGCACATTGCGGAAGTCGACGGTGCGGCCCTGACCGTCGGTGAGCCGACCGTCGTCGAGCACGGCCAGCAGCACGTCGAACACGTCCGGGTGGGCCTTCTCGACTTCGTCGAACAGCACGACCGAGTACGGGCGGCGGCGCACCGCCTCGGTGAGCTGGCCGCCCTCGTCATAGCCGACATAGCCGGGGGGAGCACCGACGAGGCGCGCCACCGAGTGCTTCTCGCTGTACTCACTCATGTCGATCCGGACGATCGCCCGCTCATCGTCGAACAGGAACCCGGCCAGCGCCTTGGCCAGTTCGGTCTTGCCGACGCCGGTGGGGCCGAGGAACAGGAACGAGCCGGTGGGCCGGTTCGGGTCGGAGATGCCGGCCCGGGCCCGGCGCACTGCATCGGAAACAGCCTGAACGGCGGCCTGCTGGCCGATGACGTGCGCGGCGAGTTCGTCCTCCATGCGCAGCAGCTTGGCTGTCTCACCTTCCATCATCCGGCCGGCGGGAATGCCTGTCCACGCCGACACGACGTCGGCGATGTCGTCGGCCGTTACCTCCTCCTTCACGAGCACATCCTGCGCCGGCTCCGCGGCACTGGCCGCCGCCAGCTCCCTTTCCAGTGCCGGCAGTTCGCCGTACTGCAGCCGCGAGGCCGTCTCGAGGTCGCCGTCGCGCTGTGCCCGCTCGATCTGGCCGTGGAGCCCGTCGATGCGTTCCTTGAGCTCGCCGACCCGGTTCAGGCCAGCTTTCTCCCGCTCCCATCTGGCGTTGAGCGCGTCGAGCTGCTCGGTGAGGTCGGCAAGTTCGCTCTGCAGCTTCGCCAGCCTCTGGGTCGACGCGTCGTCCCGCTCCTTCTTCAGGGCTAGCTCTTCCATCTTCAGCCGGTCGACAGCGCGGTGCAGCTGGTCGATCTCGACAGGACGCGAGTCGATCTCCATTCGCAGCCGCGACGCCGCCTCGTCGACAAGGTCGATCGCCTTGTCCGGCAGGAATCGTGAGGTGATGTAGCGATCGGACAGGGTAGCTGCGGCGACCAGCGCACCGTCGTTGATAACCACTTTGTGGTGCGCCTCGTAACGGCCCTTGAGCCCGCGCAGGATGCCGATGGTGTCCTCGACGGAGGGCTCACCGACCAGCACTTGCTGGAATCGCCGCTCCAGCGCGGGATCCTTCTCGATGTGCTGGCGGTACTCGTCCAGGGTGGTGGCGCCGACCATGCGCAGCTCGCCACGCGCGAGCATCGGCTTGAGCATGTTGCCGGCGTCCATCGCGCTTTCCCCGGTCGCTCCTGCCCCCACGACGGTGTGCAGCTCGTCGATGAACGTCACGACCTGGCCGCCGGAGTCCTTGATCTCGTTCAGCACGGCCTTGAGGCGTTCCTCGAACTCGCCGCGGTACTTCGCGCCGGCGACCATGGCACCGAGGTCGAGGGACATCAGCCGCTTGCCCCGCAGGGACTCCGGCACGTCGCCGGCGACAATGCGCTGGGCGAGGCCCTCGACGACGGCGGTCTTCCCAACCCCCGGTTCGCCGATCAGCACGGGGTTGTTCTTGGTGCGCCGCGATAGCACCTGGACCACACGACGGATCTCCGCGTCCCGGCCGATTACCGGGTCGATCTTGCCCTCGCGAGCCGCAGCGGTGAGGTCGACGGCGTACTTCTCCAACGCCTGGAAGGTCCCCTCGGGGTCGGCGGTCGTGACTCGAGCCGAGCCGCGTACCGACTGCAACGCGTCGGCCAGGGCCGCCGACGTTATCCCGCGCTGCGTAAACAACTCGGCCACCTGGCCGCCCTGCTGTGCGAGCGCGATCAGCAGGTGCTCGGTGGAGACGTACTCGTCGGAGCGGTCGCGGGCGTCGCGCTCTGCGGCGCTCAGCACGGCGAGCAGGGCGCGCGATGTCTGCGGCGCGGCAACCGAGGATCCGCTCGCGGCGGGCAGCTTGTCGACGAGGCGCTGCACCTCGGCGCGCACGGTGAGCGGGTCGGCGCCCACGGCTAGCAGGAGCGGGCGGGTCAGCCCCTCGGTGTCGTCGAGCAATGCGATCGAAAGATGCGCGGGCTCGACGGCGGGGTTGCCGCGTTCGGCGGCCATCTTCACCGCGCGGGATACGGCCTGCTGGCTGCGGGTGGTCAGATCCATGGAGCTAGCTCATCTCGTTCGGCAGGGTCATCGGCGTCGTTGCGGCTTCCAGACCACCAGCGCGGTGGACGGGCCCTGGTGCTGGGCCAGTTCGGCGTAGGCCCGCTCCAGCTCCGCGGCCAGCTCAATCAGGCGGCTGCGCAGCGCGTCGACGTGCGTCTCGAGGTCGATGATTCGCTTGATGCCGGCCAGGTTGACGCCTTCGTCCTGACTCAGCCGCTGCACCTCGCGCAGCAGGGCGACGTCGCGGGCAGAGTACCGGCGCCCGCCACCGCCAGTGCGTCCTGGTGTGACGAGTCCGAGCCGGTCGTACTGGCGCAAGGTCTGCGCGTGCATCCCGGCCAGCTGGGCCGCGACGGAGATGACGAAGACCGGGGCGTCCTCGGGCACCGCACCACGGGTGAGGATCGGGTCAGTCACGGTCGGGACCCTTCGACGCATGCCGGGGCGCCCCGTCGGCCAGCGCGGCCGTGATGCCCGGGCGCGGATCGTCGGGCTGGGCGGCCGCGTAATCCTCGAGCGCCTCGCGCGCACGGGCGTTCAGCTTCTGTGGCACGGCGACCTCGACTGTGACGAGCAGATCACCGGCGGTGTTCTTCTTCGCCACGCCCCGTCCGCGCACCCGCAGCGTGCGGCCCGACGGGGTGCCCGGCGCGATCTTCACGGCGACCGAGCCGTCCAGCGTCGGCACCCGCACGGTCGTCCCGAGCGAGGCCTCGGCGAACGTGATCGGCACGGTGAGCGTCAGGTCGTCCCCGGAACGTCCGAACAGCTCGTGCGCCCCGACGTGGACCGTGACGAACAGGTCACCGGACGGTCCGCCACGAGTGCCGGGCGTGCCCTTTCCCGCGATGCGCAGCTTGGCGCCGTCGCGGACGCCGGCGGGCACCCGCACCGTGATCGCGCGGGTCTGTGTGGTGACCCCACTGCCGCGGCAGTCCGGGCACGGGTCGTCGACGATCTGTCCGGTGCCCAGACAGTCCCGTCACGGCTCGCTGAAGCCGAAAGCGCCCTGGTTGCTGCTCGTGAAGCCGGTGCCGCCACAGGTGGGGCAACGGTGCGGGGCGGTGCCCGGCCGGGCACCGCTGCCACGGCAGGCCTTGCAAGCACCGGGACCGGACAGCTGCAGCGGCAGGGTGGCCCCGTGCACTGCCTCGTCGAAGCTGAGACTCACCTGGGCGGTGACGTCCTGACCGCGCGTCGGACCGCCGGAGCGGGGTTGAGCGCGGGCGCCCGAGGAGTTGCCGAACAGCCCGCCGAACAGGTCGTTGAAGTCGGTCCCCCCTGCGCCGCTACCGAAGATGTCGGACATGTCGAAGGTGGCCGTGCCCCCGGGGTAGGCGCCGGCGGAGTTGGCGCGGCCAAAACCGCCGCCCAGGCCCGCGCCGAACAGCGAGCGCGCCTCGTCGTACTCCTTGCGTTTGGCGTCGTCGGACAGGACGTCATAGGCCTCTGAGATCTCCTTGAACCGCGCTTCGGACTTCGCATCACCAGGGTTCTTGTCTGGGTGCAATTCTCGCGCAAGCTTGCGGTAGGCCTTCTTGATCTCGCCCGCCTTGGCATCCTTGGCGACGCCGAGTGCCTGGTAGTAGTCCTTCTCGATGTAGTCCTTCGTACTCATCGGCTGGCGTCACCTCCTCCTGCTACTCGTCCTACGCTTCGGGCTCACCTGGCGCTGCGGAGTCGGGGGCGCCATCCGCTGATCCCTCGACTTCTCGGTCCAGTGAGGTGTCGGTGGTTGGCGTTTCTGCGGGAGTTGATGCTGGTTCGGGGTCGGTGCTCGGGGTTGCGGGGTGGGCGGCGGGTTCGGTGACGCCGACCATGGCGGGGCGCAGCAGGCGTGCTCCGTGTCGATAACCGCGG
>JBHEMN010000140.1:0-15208 GCA_046262575.1 Jatrophihabitantaceae bacterium | reverse complement strand
CGCTGTGAGATCGCGATGCTGCGGCCGCCCGACGGAGGGTCCCGGCTGGAGCTCGCGAGCTTCGTGACGCCCGACCACGTGCCCGGGTCGCCCACAGCGATGGCCAACGAGCTTGGCCTGCGTAACGTGTCCTTCGAAGTCGGCGACCTCGACGCGGCCGTCGATGCGGTGGCTGCTGACGGGTACGGGCTCGTCGGCGGCATCGGCGAATATGAGAACAGCGTGCGGATGGCCTACGTGCGTGGGCCCGAAGGGATCATCGTGTCCCTGTTCGAGCAGATCGGCTGATGCGCCTGGCGCGTTGCCGACCGGTCTCAATCCACCGCCAATGACTGTGAAGTGCGAGATTCCCGGCGCGGCGGATCAGCGCGGTGGATGGTTGGGGAGGCCCAGTCCTGAGCAACGAAATCCACGCCGTCGACCGACCACTCGAACTGCCCCCGCGTCGACGAGAGCACGCAACCGGCGTCCGGCCAATGATCATGTGCCCCTAGGCTTGCCCGGTGACCGTCCAGGTGGGGGTGACCGGGACTCGGTGGCTTCCGGCGTGGGTGCTGGGGATCGCGGGCTTGCTGGTCGTCGGCTTGATGGTGGTGGCGAGCGGGTACGGCTTTCACCGCGACGAGTACTACTTCGTGGTAACCGGGCAGCATCCGGCGATGGCGGCGCCGGACAACCCGATGCTCGTTCCGTACCTGGCCGCCGGCTGGTACGCGATGGTCGGCGGTCACCTGTGGGCATTTCGCATCCTGCCCGCCTTCGCGGTCGGCGGATATGTCGTCATCGGCGCATTGATCGCGCGGGAGTTCTCGGCCCCGCGAGCTCACCACATAGCCGCCGCCGCTGCGACGGCATTGCTGGCGATCGTGCTGCCGGTGGGACATCTTTTCGAGACCACCACCTTCGACATGCTCACCACGGCCGCGGCGTTGTGGATGTTGATCAGGGCGCTGGAGTCCGACCCGCAGCGGTGGGCCCCGTGGATCGGTTTCGGTGTGCTCACCGGGATCGCGATGGAGATCAAGGTGCTTGCGGTCGTTGTGCTGGCCTGCTGCTTGGTCGGCATCCTCATCCTCGGCCCGCGCCGTCGACTGGCCAGCATGAAGCCGTGGGCCGCAGCTGTCATCGCTGCGTTGCTGGCCGCGCCCAACCTCATCTGGCAGGCCGCGCACGGCTGGCCGCAGCTCACGATCGCCGCTGACATCGCCAACGGCGGGTCAGGTTCATCCACGCCCCGCGCGGCTCTGATCCCGGTCACGGTGCTGGAGATCGGGCCGATCATGTGCATCGTGCTGATCATCGGCGTCGTACGGCTGTTGCGGGTGCCGTGGCGAACAGACCGCCACGGATGGCTGGCCGCCGGGTTCCTGCTCTTCCTCGTGGTGATGGTGGCCAGCGGCGGCAAGGCCTACTATCCAGCCGCGTTCTACCCGGCCTTCATGGCAGCCGGAGCGGGCCCGGTCCTGGACTGGGCGCGAACTCGGTTGCGCCGGACTTCGTGCGGGCTGCTGGCGGCCGTCTCGATCATCGTCACGGTCAGCCTCACGCTGCCCGTGTATCCCGTCGGCTCTCCGGGATACAAGATCGGTATCGGGCCTAACCCCGACATGGGCGAGACGGTCGGCTGGAACAGCTACATCCACACCGTGAGCACAGTGGCCGTCGCGATCCCCGCCGACCAGGCGGCGCACACGATCGTGCTGGCGTCCAACTACGGCGAGGCCGGCGCCCTGTATCTCGCCCGGCGCGGTGAGCACCCGGTAGACCTACCGCCGGTGTACTCCGGGAATAACGCCTTCTGGTCCTGGGGGCCGCCGCCGGACTCGGCGACCGATGCCATTGTGGTCGGCGACTTCTCCGCAACCCAACTCCGGTCCTGGTACGCCGCCTGCATCCTTCGTGCCCAACTGCACGGCCCGGACGGCGTCAACAACAACGAAGCCGGAAAACCCGTCCGCTGGTGCACCGGACGCACCGCGCCATGGACCGACCTGTGGCCACTAATCAAGACCCTCGGCTGACGCAACCGCACCGACCGATCCGCCGGCGCCCCCAGGCCGACAAACCGCTTACGGCGCAAGGCGCTCGAGGGCCCGGCGCATCCCTCATGACTGCTCGCCGAGCTTCCTGCGGAGCTACGGCGAGCTGCTCGCAGCTCAATACCAGCACCCCTCGCGGATGGGCTTCCACCAGGTCGTCTTCGACACCTACGCCGTGCAGCATCCGGATGGCGACGATCCGCAGACGGCGATCCGAGATCGACCGCCGACACGAGCGGTTCACATCGAGGTCCTGGCCGATGGGTCTCGCGGGCAGGCGCCGGCTGAGCGTGTCAACCAGGTGAGGACACTGGTCCATGATGACTGTGCAGTACGGCGTGTTCGCCAAGGTGCCCTTTGCGGCAATGGGCACCGGTCGGCCGGTCGTCGTCCTCGCCGGTCTGTCGCCGACTACCGGTGTCAGCGGGGACACGATGGTCCGGCTGACGCTCGGGCCGCTGGCCAGGCTCGCCGACTCGCGACGGCTTGTTGTGTTCAACCGTCGACCCGGCCTCCCTCGGGGGATGACGATGAGCGAGTTCGCGAGCGAGCATGCCGACGCCATCCGGGTCGGCTTTGGCGACACCGCAGTCGATGTCGTGGGCACCTCGACCGGCGGCAGCATCGCCCAACAGATTGCCGCGGACCACCCGGGGACCGTGCGTCGCTTGGTGTTGATCAGTACGGCGTGCCGTCTTGGACCAACCGGCCAGTCCCTGCAACGCACAGTGGCTACCGAGATTCGCCGCGGCTCGCGACGCCGGGCGCTGGCCACCCTGGCCGCCGGGCTCGTGCCGCCTCGGCGGGGCAAGATGCTGGCCGCGGCCGCAGCGTTCGTGCTGGCCCGGCGATTGATCAAGACCGAGCAGAACCTCGATGACATGGCTACCACGATCGAAGCCGAGGACGCCTTTGACTTGGCGCAATGCCCCACCGTGCAAGCGTCAACGCTGCTGCTCGCCGGGGGCGAGGACCGCTTCTACTCCCCGGCCCTGTTCGAAGAAACGGCCAGGCTCATCCCGAACGCCCAACTGCACGTGTTCGACAAGCGCGGACACATCACCGTGACGCGCGATCCGGCCTTCCAGCGGGAGATCACCACCTTCTTGGCGGCAAGCTCGTAACCTTGAGGTCGCCCTAGACGGATGAGATGGCGCCGATGACTGCAGTGGACGATCGGTCACCGGGCTGGTCCACACTGCGTTCAGCCGGTCAGGCCGGCTCGGTGATCGAGAAGGCGTTGCCGTCGGGGTCTCGGAACCCGAACATCGGCGGCACGCCTGGCCAGCGCAGGATGTCGTCGACTTCGACGCCGGCGGCAGTCATCGCGGCATGGGTGGCATCGGTGTCGTTGGACGTGAATCGGATGCCGATCGGGCCGCGGGTGAGCCCTGGGATCGCTGGCTCCAGCGTGATCACCACGCTGCCGTCCCCCGGCGCCAGTTCGATCCACCGACCGTTCGGGGTGGGCACGTCGCGCACGAGGGTGAAGCCGAGTCGTTCAATGTAGAAGCCCAACGCGTCGTCCTGATCGTCGACCGGAACGCTGACGGCCCGCATGCCGGTGACGCCCACCGTGCTCATGACGCGACCAGGTAGGTCCAGCCGCCCTTGTTCGGCGACTTCTGCAGTGTGGCCGTGAACGTCTTGTCGAGTGAACTCATGATCGGTTTCCGCCGTACATCATCGATCCGGGTGTGGTCAGTTCCTGGCCGGTCTCGAGCCAGGTTTTCAGGCCGGACAGCACCATCGGCCAGCCACCGTAGAGGTGGGGGTCGGCGTTCTCGCGCAGTTGGTCGTGGGTCACGGTGAGCCGGCAGGAGTCGCCGACCGGCTCGATCTCCCAGCTGACCCGGGTGGTGCCTTCGCGCTCGGAGTCCTCGCTCCAGTGCGCGACCAGCGTCTGGACCAGTCGCCGCGGGGGGTCGACTTCCAGATTTGTGCCGTCCATCAGGTGGCCGGGAGCGCCCGCATGGATCAGTCGGTACCCCGAGCCCGGCGACCAGTCGGATTCGACCCGCGACCCGAAGTGATACTTCGCCCGGGTCTCGGGGTCAGTGAGCGCGTGCCACAGCCGCTCGGGCGTGGTGCGGATGTAGATCTCGAACACCTTTTCCATGCCTGCCTCCGTCTCGCCTTCCAAGTCCCGTTTGAGGTCGACGAGGCCCGCGGCCCAGGCCTCGGTGTACTTGCTCACCCAGCGGTCGTGGATGAGGTGGATCGGCACCACGTTGAGGTGGTGCAGCTTCTCCCGGCCGTGGCGAAGGCTCACCACTAGACCGGCCTCCTCGAGCAGGCGCAGGTGCTTCGCTACGGCGACTCGGGTCATGTCGTGGCGAGCGGCAAGCGCATTGAGCGTCTGCCCGTCCCGGCGAAACAGCTCGTCGAGCAGCTCCCGCCGCGTGGCATCAGCCAACGCCTTGAACACCAGTTCCACTGGACCACAATAGGAAACCATTTGGTTTCCTGTCAAGGTGCAAGAGGCTGCAGAGCGCGGGCGATCCGCCTACTTGTTCGCACAATTCGAACTGACGTTCTAGACTGCGGGAATGGGCTGGCAGAATCCGCCGATTCCGTGGCGCGAGCTGGAGCGCCGACTGTCCGGACGCCCCGCGCCGGCGCATCGGCCGGCCGGCGACGGCGGCGACTCCCCCGCCTGGTCGCGCAAACGGCCTGCCTACCAGCCCGCGCCGATACCGCGCCCGGCCGGCCCGATCGGCTATGCCGAGCTGCATGCGCACTCGTCGTTCAGCTTCCTCGACGGCGCTTCCTCGCCCGAGGAGCTGGTCGAGGAAGCGGTCCGCCTGGGGCTCTCGGCACTCACCCTCACCGACCACGACGGGATGTACGGCATCGTGCGCTTCGCCGAAGCAGCCGAGGCGCTCGGCCTGCCCACCGCATTCGGCGCAGAGCTGTCCCTCGACGTCGAGCTGCCGACCACCAAGACCCAGCGCATGATCGCCGCCAGGGTGGGCACCCCCGACCCACCAGGCACGCACCTGCTCGCGCTCGCGCGGGACCCCACCGGCTACGCCAGCCTGTGCCGCGTCATCAGCAAGGCACACCTGCGCGGTGGGGCGAAGGGACGTCCGGTCTATGACTTGAACGAGATCGCCGAGGCCGCCGACGGGCACTGGTTGGTGCTCACCGGTTGCCGCAAGGGTGCGGTGCGGCAGGCCCTGGAAAACCGCCGCGGCGCGTTCGCCCTCGACCCGGCTCGGCGCGCGCTGGCCGAGCTGGTCGGGCGATTCGGGCGCGACAACGTCGCCGTCGAGCTGAGCTACGAACTCGATCCGCTCGCCGACGAGCGCTACGACGCCCTGGCTCGACTGGCCGACGAAGCCGGCTTGCCCATCCTGGCCACCACCGCAGCGCACTACCACGCCCCACCGCGCCGCCCGCTGGCCACGGCGATGGCGGCGGTCCGCGCCCGCGCCAGCCTGGACGAGCTGGACGGGTGGCTGCCCGGGTGGGCCGGTGCACACCTGCGCTCCGGTGACGAGATGGCCGCTCGGTTCGCCCGCTGGCCCGGCGCGGTCACGACCGCCGAACGGCTGGGCAAGGAGCTGGCCTTCCCGCTGAAGTTGATCGCCCCCGACCTGCCGCCGTTCCCCGTGCCGCCCGGCCACACCGAGATGACCTACCTGCGCGAGCTGACCTACGCCGGCGCGGCCGAGCGCTTCCGCGGCAAGCCGCACGAGGCAGCGGCCTGCCGACAGGTCGAGCACGAACTGGCAGTCATCGAGGCGCTGCACTTTCCCGGCTACTTCCTCGTGGTCTGGGACATCGTGCGGTTCTGCCGGGCGAAGGGGATCCTGTGCCAGGGCCGCGGGTCGGCCGCCAACTCAGCGGTTTGTTATGCGCTCAAGGTCACCGCCGTCGACGCCGTCGACTACGGGCTGATGTTCGAGCGTTTCCTGGCCCCCGAGCGTGGCGAGCCGCCCGACATCGACATCGACATCGAGTCCGACCGGCGCGAGGAGGCCATCCAATATGTCTACGAACTGCACGGTCGCGAGCACGCGGCGCAGGTCGCCAACGTCATCACCTACCGACCCAAGTCTGCGGTCCGCGACATTGCCCGCGCACTCGGCTACTCGCAGGGGCAGCAGGACGCGTGGAGCAAGGAGATCGAGCGCGGCTACTACTGGGCGAGCGAGAGCGACCGCGCCGAGAACGGGCGCACGACCGAGGACGACCTGACCGAGGTGCCATCGCTGGTCGTCTCATTGGCCGCCGAGCTGCAGAACGCGCCGCGCCATCTGGGCATCCACTCCGGCGGGATGATCATGTGCGACCGGCCGGTGATCGAGGTGTGCCCCGTCGAGTGGGGGCGGATGCCAGGTCGCACCGTGCTGCAGTGGGACAAGGACGACTGCGCCGCCATCGGGCTGGTGAAGTTCGACCTGCTCGGGCTGGGGATGCTCTCGGCGCTGCAGTACAGCTTCGAGCTGATCGAGTCCTGGCACGGCATCCGGTACGACCTCGACACCATCCCCAAGGAGGCCGTCTGCGTCTACGACATGCTCTGCGCCGCCGACTCGATCGGGGTGTTCCAGGTCGAGTCGCGCGCGCAGATGGCGACGCTGCCGCGCCTGCGGCCACGCAACTTCTACGACCTCGCCATCGAGATCGCGTTGATCCGTCCCGGCCCGATCCAGGGCGACTCGGTGCACCCCTACATCCGGCGTCGGCACGGCGAGGAGCCGATCACCTACCCGCACCCACGCCTGGAAGGGCCGTTGAAGCGGACGCTGGGCATCCCGCTGTTCCAGGAGCAGCTGATGCAACTGGCCGTCGCCGTTGCCGACTTCACGCCTGCCGAGGCCGACCAACTGCGCCGCGCGATGGGGTCCAAGCGATCCCGCGACAAGATCGAGACGATGCGGATCCGGCTCTTCGACGGGATGGCCGCCAACGGCATCACCGGCGCGACGGCCGAGGAGATCTACGAGAAGATCCAGGCCTTCGCGGCGTTCGGCTTCGCCGAGAGCCACTCGATCAGCTTCGCGTTCCTGGTCTACGCCTCGTCCTGGCTGAAGCTGTACCACCCGGCGGCGTTCTGCGCGGCGCTGCTCAATGCCCAGCCGATGGGCTTCTACTCGCCGCAGTCGCTGGTGCACGACGCCAAGCGGCACGGCATCGAGGTCCGGCCGCCGTCGCTGGCCGCCTCGGCGGCGCAGGCTTCGCTGGAGTCAGGTGAGGGTGCGTCGCAGTGCCCGTGCCTGGACGTCCCGCAGCCCGCGGTGCGGCTCGGGCTGGGCAGCGTGCGCACCATCGGCACCGCGCTGGCCGAGCGGATCGTCGCGGTGCGGGCAAGCGGTCCGTTCACGTCCATGGCCGACCTGGCCCGGCGGGTGGGGCTGTCGGCCGACCACGTCGAGGCGCTGGCCACCGCCGGCGCCTTCGACTGCTTCGACGTCCGCCGGCGCGATGCGCTCTGGGCGGCCGGCGCGGCGGCAACCGCGCGGCCAGGTCAGCTGGACGTCGTGACCTTCGACGAGTCGGCCGTCCCCGCGTTGCCGCCGATGACCGAACCGGAGCAGCTGATCGCCGACATGTGGGCCACCGGCATCACCACCGAGCGCTACCCCACCGCGCTGATCCGGGATCGACTCGACGCCCTGGGCGTCATCACCTCGGCGGCCCTGCGCGCGATCGAGGACCACACCCGGGTCACCGTCGGCGGGGTGGTCACCCACCGGCAGCGGCCGGCCACCGCGCGCGGGGTCACGTTCCTCAACCTCGAGGACGAGACGGGCATGGTGAATGTCATCGTCGATGAGGTGGTGTGGGCACGGCACCGGCGGGTCGCCCGCGAGGCGGGCGGGCTGCTGATCCGCGGCATGCTCGAACGCACCGGCGACGTGATCAACGTGCTGGCCGAACGCATCGAGAAGCTCAACCTCGGCCTGCGCCCGAGCAGCCGCGACTTCCGATGAGCGTCGAAGGGATGGATTCGCACCAGCAGCTACCCTGGGCGGCATGCTGCCCGATGTGCGCTGCGTCCGCCGCAGCGTGGTGGCCTGTGCTGCGCTCGCCCTCGCGGCAGCACTGCTCAGCTGTGGCGGCAAGCACCACGGCTCCTCGCACGCCAGCGCGACATCCTCGGCACCCTCGCACGTCGCGAGTCGCTGGTGGTCCAACGCAGCCGTGGCCATCGGCAGCCCAATCGACCCGGCGCATCCGGACGCCGCGGCCGCTGCGCTGCATGCGTCCCAGGCCGACTACTGCGGCATGCTCAAGCAGACCCTCGCGGCACAGAACACAATCCTGTCTGCCCTGACCGACGCCGATCCCACCCTGGTCACCCGCACCAGGGCGTTCGTGGCCGAGATCGAGCGAGTCGCGCCGGCAGGCGTCAGCGCGCAGTGGCAGGTGCTCGGCCCGGCCGCCGTCGCCGTGGTGGAGTCCGGCGGTGACACCAAGGCGCTGCCCTCGGGCGACCTCGCCGTCCTCACCAGGGCGGGCACCGCGATCACCGTCGACGCGCAGCGCAACTGCGGGGTGGACCTCTCCGGCGTGATCGCCCTGCTCGGCGGCGTGAAGTAGCGGCTACCGCTGCGGCGGGTACTGCTGGGTCGGTGGCGGACCCTGTTGGTAGCCCGGCGGCGGCTGTTGGTAGCCCGGCGGGGGCGGGTAGTTCATCCGGGCCCGGCGCTCCCCGTCCTGCTCGATGAGCCGGTTGAGCGTCTGCTGCATCGAGTCCGACCGGGGGATGTTTCGCAGCGCCTCCTGACCCTGCTCACCGGCCGACTCGATCGTCAGCGTCCCCGCCTTGACGATGCGATCCAACAGCGATTGCGAGAACCCGACGTCATTGATCCGCTGCAGCGAGACGTCGCGGCCGTCGTGGCGCAGCACGCCCGTGCGGATCAGCACCCGATGGGTGGTGAACACGTAATGCGTCGTGCGCCAATCGATCCACGGTTTGAAGGTGAGCCACGACAACAGTGCCAGTCCCACCACCACGATCAGGCCGATGACCACCAGCCGGCCGGTGCCGTTGTCCGGGGCGAAGGCAATACCCACGCCGGCGGCCGCGCAGATGGCGATGAACCACAGCGTCGCGGGCACGAGGGTGATCCAATGAGGGTGCAGGTGCTCGACGACCTTCTCGTCATCGGCGAGGATCTTTTCGGGGTAAGCCACGGCGACCTCCGGGAGCTGGTCAGGTCACGCTATCTGGTCGGCGCCCGTTTGCCGACGACTGTCAGTCAAACCGGTCGCACCTGCTCGACGTCGCCGGCCCCGATCGTCCGCACGAGGCCGCCGACGTCGACCTGCAACCGGCCACCGGGATCGATGCCCACGGCGCGCCCGCGCGTCACCGTCGCGTCGATGCCCGTCACGGCGACGTCCTGGCCCACCGTGGCGCAGGCGGCGCGGTAGGCCGCGGCCAGGCCGCAGGCCTCGGCATCACCGTCGACGTCGACCCATTGGGCGTAGCGCGCGTCGAGCCGCACGAGGATGGTGGCGAGCAGCTCACTGCGGTCGAGGTCGGCGGCACCGCACAGCGCGAGCGACGTCGCGGAGCTGACCGGCAGTTCCTCGCGCTCGGTACCTACGTTCACCCCGATCCCGATCACCACGGCTTCGCCGCTGGTCTGGGCGAGGATGCCGGCGACCTTGCCGTACGAGGCACGGTCGGCGCCGCTGCCCGCCAGCAGGTCGTTCGGCCATTTCAGCGCGACCCGGACGCCGGCTACCGTGCCGAGCGCCTCGTGCAGCGCCACGCCCGCGAGCAGCGGCAGCCAACCCCATCTGAGCAACGGCACGGGCGGACGCAGCAGCACCGAGAAGGTCAGCGCCCTGCCCGGTGCCGAGATCCAGGCACGGCCCAGCCGGCCCCGGCCCGCGACCTGGTTCTCCGCGACGAGCACGGAGCGGTCCGGTGCGCGGGTGTCGGCCAGCAGATCCGCGTTCGTGGACGCCGTTTCGGCAACGACGGCGATGCGGGCCCAACGGCCACCAAGCGCGGCAGGTAGCTCGTCGCCACCGCGCGCGAGGAGCTCGCCCATGCCGCTCACGGTAGCGCGGTGAACCGGCGAGATCAGTCACTCACGAGGTGGGGCGGTAGCGCCGCGGATTAGGCTGCCTGCCCATGGCAGCAGAGCCCGTCGACAGCCCACAGATCCCCGACCCGCACACCACGGCCGGCAAGCTGGCCGATCTGGAGCGCCGTTACGACGAGGCCGTCCACGCCGGGTCCGCGAGGGCCGTCGACAAGCAGCACGCCAAGGGCAAGAAGACGGCCCGAGAGCGGATCGACGCCCTGCTCGACGAGGGGTCCTTCGTCGAGCTCGACGAGTTCGCCAGGCACCGCTCGACCACGTTCGGCATGCAGCGCAGCCGGCCGTTCGGCGACGGGGTCGTCACTGGCTACGGGACGGTCGACGGCCGACCGGTGTGCGTGTTCAGCCAGGACGTCACCGTCTTCGGCGGCAGCCTCGGCGAGGTCTACGGCGAGAAGATCGTCAAGGTGCTGGATTTCGCGATGAAGACCGGCTGCCCCATCGTCGGGATCAACGAGGGCGGTGGCGCGCGCATCCAGGAAGGCGTCGTCAGTCTGGGCTTGTACGGCGAGATCTTCCGCCGCAACGTGCACGCTTCGGGCGTCGTGCCGCAGATCTCGCTGATCATGGGCCCCGCGGCCGGCGGCCACGTCTACTCCCCCGCGCTCACCGACTTCGTCGTCATGGTCGACAAGACCTCGCAGATGTTCATCACCGGCCCGGACGTCGTGAAAACCGTCACCGGCGAAGAGGTCACGCTCGAGGAACTCGGCGGTGCGCGCACCCACAACACCACCAGCGGCAATGCGCACTACCTCGGCACCGACGAGGACGACGCCATCAACTACGTGAAGGCCCTGCTGTCCTACCTGCCGAGCAACAACCTCGACCCGCTGCCCGCCTACGACACCGCGGCCTCGATCGACATCGACGCCTCGGACGCGTTCCTCGACACGTTCATCCCGGACTCGGCCAACCAGCCCTACGACATGCACGAGATCATCGAGCATCTTCTCGACGACGGCGAGTTCCTCGAGGTACATGCGCTGTTCGCGCAGAACATCGTCGTGGGCTTCGGCCGCATCGAAGGCCAGCCAGTTGGCATCGTCGCCAACCAGCCGATGCACTTCGCCGGCTGCCTGGATATCGATGCGTCGGAGAAGGCCGCGCGCTTCGTGCGCACCTGCGACGCGTTCAACGTCGCGGTGATCACCCTCGTCGACGTCCCCGGCTTCTTGCCGGGCGTCGGGCAGGAACATGCCGGCATCATCCGGCGTGGCGCAAAGTTGATCTACGCCTATGCCGAGGCGACCGTGCCCTTGATCACGATCGTCATTCGCAAGGCTTTCGGCGGCGCCTACGACGTCATGGGCTCCAAGCACCTCGGAGCCGACATCAACGTGGCGTGGCCCACCGCCCAGATCGCGGTGATGGGAGCCCAGGGTGCGGCCAATATCCTGCACCGCAAGGCGATCACGAAGGCAGAGGATCCCGAAGCGTTGCGCGAAAAGCTCGTCACCGAGTACGAGGACACCCTGGTCAACCCGTACATGGCCGCCGAGCGGGGCTACATCGATTCGGTCATCCCGCCCTCGCTCACCCGCTCCTACGTGGTGCGGTCATTGCGGATGCTGCGCAACAAGCGCGAGTCCCTGCCGCCGAAGAAGCACGGCAACATCCCACTGTGAACGCCTCGGATGAGCCGGCGCTGCGGATAGTGCGGGGCGCACCGACGCCCGAGGAGCTGGCGGCGGTGACGGCGGTCGTCACCGCCGCATCGGGTGGCCCAGGCGACGGCGCGATGGGCGAGGGCGCCGGGAGCGACGGGGCCGAGGCCCAGCCGCGCCGCGGGCGATGGAACGACCCCGCCGCAGGTCACCGTTACCCCCGGCGCCCCGGGCCCGGGGCTTGGCGTGCCTCCATCCGCTGATCGAGACGTTATGGCCCGGTAAGACTTCAGGTGAGCGCTTCAGTCACACTAAAAGTGTGCTGTCTCTTCGGGTGCCGGAAAACCCACCCCGGTTCTGGCCCAAGTTCTCCAGCCCGCTGCATTCCCCTGCGGTCATCGCTCGAGTCGGCCGGATCCTCGGCATCTTTCTCACCGTCTGCTTCCTCACCGGGTTGCTGAGCCACTACCAGTACCGCCCGTGGCAATGGCTGCCCGAGCCGGCTAGCCCGGTCTGGGGTTACCGCCTCAGCCAGGGACTGCACGTGATGACCGGTATCGCGGCCCTCCCGCTACTGCTGGTGAAGCTGTGGGCGGTCTTTCCCAGGCTGTTCGCGTGGCCGCCGGCCCGCTCGGTGTTGCACGCCCTCGAGCGGCTTTCGGTCGCTGTGCTGGTGTCGACGGTGCTGCTCGAGGTGGTCACCGGGTTCCTGAACATCCTCAACTGGTACCCGTGGCCCTGGGGATTCGTCTTCGTGCACTATGCCCTGGCCTTCGCGGTGATGGGCTCCATCATCCTGCACGTCGCGGTCAAGCTGCCCGTGATCCGCGAGGGGCTGGCCACGAAGCTCACATCGACGCCACCGTCGGAGGAACCGGCAGACAGCGCGAGCCCGGACTTGCCACCGCACGAGCCGGCCGAGGCACCCGGCCTGAGCAGGCGCGGGCTGCTGGTGGCCACGGCCGCCGGAGTGGGCGTGGTAACCGTCACCACGCTCGGGCAGGCAGTCGGTCCCTTGCGCCCCATCGGCCTGCTGGCCCCGCGCAAGGTGAACGACGGCCCGCTGGGCGTGCCGATCAACCGCACCGCGGTCCAGGCCCGGACCACGAAGTCGGCCATCGACCCGGCCTGGCGCCTGACGGTGAACGGTCCCGCTCCCTACGACCTCGACCGGGCCGCGCTGGAGGCGCTGCCTACCGTCGAGCGTCACTTTCCCATCGCCTGCGTCGAAGGCTGGAGCGTCGGTGCACTGTGGCGCGGTCCGCTGCTGGTCGACGTGCTGCGCAAGGCGGGCGCCGACATCAGCTCGGACTCGCGGGTCCGGGTGACATCGCTCGAACGCAACGGTGCCTGGCGCGAATCGACCGTCGAAGGTCCCCAACTACCGCAGGCGATCCTGGCCACCCACCTCAATGGTTCGCGCCTCACCGTCGATCACGGTTACCCGGTTCGGCTCATTGCTCCCGACCGAGCCGGCGTCCTGAACACCAAGTGGCTCGAATCGGTACGGGTGATCTGAGATGGCTCGAAGCGCCAGCGCTGACCGCCGACTACGCATCGCCCTCGGGGCCGTCGGTGTGCTCGGCATCGGATACGCAGCCTTCCGGGTCCTCGGCAACTCCACGGTCAGCCAACCGCTGAACCTGGCCGAATGGCTGATCGGAATACTGGTCCTGCACGACTTCGTGCTGACCCCCGCGTTGCTCGCAGTCGGCCTGGTGCTCACGCGCACGGTGCCGCCGCGGGCCCGACGCTATCTCCAGGGCGGATTGTTGGCCGGTTCGCTGGTGATGGCCATCGCGATCCCACTGATCTACCGGCGCGGCACGGGCCTGCCGGGCAAGGCGCTGCTCGAGCAGAACTACGCGGCCAACCTCGCCCTCATCCTGGTTGTGATCGCGGCGGTGACGGTAGCGGCCTACGCGGCGCGGGTCCTGCGCGAGCGCCGGACTCAGCGGGGGAACGACGCGAAGGTGCGCCCGCCCGCTGACCAGGCCTCAGGCACGCCGAAGCCCAGCACGCCGGTGTGACGCAGCAGCGGCAGCAGCCCCACGTGTGCCCAGTCGAAGGTGGGCCCGATGGGCTGGCCACGCTGGGTGAAACGGACCGAGAGCTGCTCGTCGGCGTGGGCGTCAGGAGCGGTCTCCACCACCAGCCGGCCGTCGGGCGCCAGCAGGGTGCGCACCCGTTCGAGAAGTCGGTGCGGATCCCCGCCGATGCCGATGTTGCCGTCCATCAGTAGCACGGTGGGCCAGCGACCCTCGCCCGGGATGGGGGCGAAGACGCTGCGCAGCACGGCCGGCAGGCCACGGCGACGGGTCAGGCTGACGGCGGTCTCGGCGATGTCCAGGCCCATGGCGGCGATGCCGCGCTCGGCCAGCGCGGCCACGAAGCGGCCCGGGCCGCACCCGACGTCGAGCACCGGGCCGGTGCAGCGGACGAGCACAGTCTCGTCGATGTCGTCGACGGGCGCGAGCCAGCGCGCGATGTCGAGGGAGATGACCCGCCCGTCATCTGCGCGCAGCCCCAGCGGGCCCGCGGTCCGCAGCGAGTGCTCGTAGGGGCGCAAGGCACCGGCTTGCATCAGCGCACCGCCCCGGCCATCGAGTCCGGCGAACGCGTCAGTCGAACGCATCGAAGGCAGCCGCAAAGGCGCTGTGCGGTATCAGGGCCGCGACCTGCGCGGCGTCCTCGATCGTGTCCACGTCACGCAGTTCGTCCAGTGCTTGCACGCGCAGCCCCAGGCGGCGCAGGCGACGCAGCTGATCGGCCCCGGTGCGCGCCGTTGACATGGCGATGCCCAGGATGACGCTGGGAGCAAGCCGAGGCTCACGCAGGCCGATCGCCCAGTAACCACCGTCCCTCGCCATTCCCAGGCAGGCGTCGTAGCGCGCGGGGTCGAAAGCGGTGAGCTGCTCGCTGCGCAGCTGCGGGGTGTCCATACCGACGAGCAACGCCGGTCCCGGCCCGGCGGCGAGGAACGCCCCAGCCAGCCGGCGGTCGAGACCACCGTCGGGCTGGGGGCAGGACCGCCAGCCCTCGGGCAGCCAACCGGTGACCTCCCCGTCGAAGGCGAGCAGTCGATGTGCGGCGGGGACGTCCTGCGCTACCCGCAACGTGTCGGACAGGGCCCCCGCAGCGAGCTGTGCGGCCTGCTCGGCACTCAGCGGGGGGCTGAGGCGGGTCTTCACGCGACCCGCTACCGGAGCCTTGGCGATGACGATCAGCGTGTGGATCATCGAGCGAGCACCCCGCTCATATCGCGCATTGCCTGCATGCTGCCGCGCACGGTGCCCGTCACCTTCGACCGGCCGATGCGGGGGGTGTAAGCGACGTCGACCTGCTCGATACGCCATCCTGCTTGCGCCGCTGCCATGATCGTCTCCACCGGGTATCCGCACCGGCGATCGCTGAGCCCGAGCGCGTGCAACTCGGCCCGGCGGGCGACACGCAACGGGCCGACGTCGTGGATTCGGGCACCGGTGCG
>JBHEMN010000139.1:0-8869 GCA_046262575.1 Jatrophihabitantaceae bacterium | reverse complement strand
GGCCTCGGCGCCGAGCAGCGCCATCGCCGCGGCGGTCGTCGTCTTGCCGACCCCGCCGCTGCCGCAGGTGACGATGACGCGGGTCCGGGGGTTGCGGACCAGGGCGGCCAGGTCCAGTGGCCGGGGCACGCGCGTCATGCTGGGTCCACCGTGAAGTAGGCGGCCAGCTCATGCAACTCGCCCAGCTCGATGGGCGGGTTGAGTTCGGGTAGTTCGATGCGCGGCACCGTGACCGCGTCCAACCTGACCTCGTTCTCACCTTGGATCTGCTGGCGCTCGGCGTACTCGGTCATCTCGCGCGCCAGCCCCGCTGCGTGCGCGACAGCGATGTTCGCCTTGCGCAGTCCGCTCGCGAGCGCCTTGAGGTCGACCGTCCCGCCGGCATCGTGCGGGCCACCTGCGATGAGTGCGGGACGGACTCGGTTGACGATCACCGCGCCCAGCCGGAACCGAGCCGCCTGCAGCTCGCCGGCCGCGTCAATCGTCTCCTGCACCGGCATTTCCTCGAGCAGGGTCACCAGATGCACGGCGGTCTGCGCGCCGTGCAGCAGTTCGATCACGCCCGCGCTCTGCCGGCTGATGGGGCCGAACTTGGTCAGGTTGGCAACCTCGCGGGTGGCGTCGAGGAAGCGCCGGATCCGGCCCGTCGGCGGAGCGTCCAGCACCACCGCGTCGTAGGCCAGGTGGCCGTCGGGATTGGTGCGGGTGACGGACTCCTTGACCTTGCCGGTGAGCAACACATCGCGCAGCCCCGGCGCGAGCGTGGTGACGAAGTCGACGGCGCCCATCTTCTTCAGGCCACGCGCCGAGCGTTTGAGACCGTAGAACATGTCGAGGTACTCGATCATCGCCTCCTCGGCGTCGATCGCCAGCCCCCACAGCTGGCCACCGCGGGCTGTCGTCGCGAGGCGGTGCTCACCGTAGGGCAGGGCCGCGACGTCGAACAGCTGCGCTATCGCCTGGCGCCCCTCGACCTCGACGAGCAGCACCTTCCGCCCGCCCGACGCGAGGGCCAGCGCCAGTGCGGTGGCCACGGTCGTCTTGCCGGTGCCGCCCTTGCCGGTGACGATATGCAGCCGGGCCGCGGCGGGGATGCCCGCCACGAGTCTTGTGGACGCCGCGCGGGCGGCAGTCGAGGTGGCGGCCATCCGGTCAGGGTAGGTGGCCCCGCCGGCCGCCAACGCGCCGCACGCCTGCGGGCTGACCCAGATCACAGTCGCACGCCTGCGGGCTGACCCAGATCACGGTCAACGGCTACGGTCGCTGCCATGACCTCCCCTCTCGCCAGGCTGGCTGAGCTCGGCATCGCGCTGCCCAGCGTCGGCGTGCCACTGGCCGCCTACGTTGCGGCAGTACGGTCCGGTTCGCTGGTCTTCACCGCCGGACAGCTGCCGATGATCGACGGCCAGCTGGTCGCGGCAGGAAAGGTCGGCGGCGCAGTGAGCGCCGCGCAGGCCCATGCGCTGGCGCGTACCTGCGCGCTCAATGGGCTCGCTGCCGTCGACGCGCTGGTAGGGCTTGACGCGGTGGTGCGCGTGGTGAAGGTCGTCGGCTATGTCGCGTCCACTCCGGACTTCACCGGCCAGCCGGCGGTGGTCAACGGCGCGAGCGAGCTCCTCGGTGACGTCTTCGGCGCGGCGGGGCTACACGCGCGCTCGGCGGTCGGGGTGGCAGTGCTGCCGCTCGACGCGCCTGTCGAGATCGAGCTCGTTGTGGAGGTCGGATGAGTGCCGGCTCTGCGGTCCCGATCCGTGACGCCGCGACCGTCGTGCTCCTGCGCGACGGCGTGGATGGCGCCGGCATCGAAGCGTGGCTGATGACCCGCGTCACGCAGATGGCGTTCGCGGCCGGCATGACCGTCTTCCCGGGAGGCCGGGTCGATGCCGCGGACGCCGACCTGCCGTTTTCGGGTACGGCGTACACCGAGGTCGCGGCGCGCTTCGGCTGCGACGAACCGCTGGCGCGGGCACTGCTCGGGGCCGCGGTCCGCGAGACGTTCGAGGAGACCGGCGTGCTGCTGAGCGTGCCGTACGCGGACCTGGCTACCTCGCGCGCCGATGTCGAGGACGGCCGTATCGGGTTCGGCGAGTTGCTCCGTGAGCACCGGCTCGCTGTCGATGCCGAGGGGTTGCGGCCGTGGGCGCGCTGGGTGACGCCCGCCGGGCAGACCCGCCGCTACGACACCCGGTTCTTTGTCGGGGCGCTGCCGGCGGGAGCCGAGGCCCAGGACGTGACGAGCGAATCATCGTCGGCGCAGTGGTTGGGCGTGGGCGCCGCCCTCGAGCAGGCGCAGCGCGGCGAGCGGCTCATGCTGCCGCCGACCTTGGCGACCCTCGCTTCGCTCGTGCCGCACGCGACGGTGGCGGCGGCGATGGCGGCGGCGCAGGCGCGCACGCTGGACCCGGTGCGCCCGCACATCCGCATCACTGACGACGGTGCCGTCTTCGCCGACCTGCCCGATGGCTCGTCGGTGTCGATCCCCCGCACCATGGTCACGTGACTCACCCGGCGTATGAAACGCCACGGGTGGTCACACCGCTGGCCTCAGTGGTGCTCGCCGCGAACCCGAGCCCGATGACGCTGAGCGGGACGAACACGTGGCTACTGCGCGCAGCGGGTTCGGCCGAAGCGATCGTCGTCGACCCAGGTCCGGACGACCCGGTGCATCTGGCGGCCGTCATCGCTGCGGCGGGCCGGGTGGCTACCATCCTGCTCACCCACGGCCATCCGGACCACAGCGACGGGGCCCGGCGGCTGCACGAGTTGACGGGGGCTGGGGTGCGCGCGCTCGATCCCAGGCACCGGCTCGGCGACGAGGGATTGGCCGAAGGCGACGTCGTCGCCGCGGCAGGTGTCGAGGTGCGGGTGTGGGCCACGCCGGGCCACTCGTCGGACTCGCTGTCGTTTCTGCTCGCCCCGGATTCCGCCGGCGATGCCGCGGTGCTCACAGGCGACACAATCCTGGGCCAGGGGACAACGGTGGTTGCCTATCCCGACGGTGATCTGCGGCAGTATCTGGCCTCGCTGCGACGGCTTGCCGAGCTGGGTGACGCGACCGTGCTCACCGGGCACGGCCCCGAGCTGCCGCATGCGGGTCAGGCCGCGGCGGCGTACCTGGCGCACCGCGCCGAGCGCTTGGACCAGGTGCGCGCGGCGCTCAGCGACCTGGGAAGTGACGCGTCGGCGCGAGCCATCGTCGAGCGGGTCTACGCCGACGTCGACCAGGCGGTGTGGTGGGCGGCTGAATTGTCGGTCCGGGCGCAGCTCGCCTACCTGCGCGAGCTGGGCTAGCAGGCTGCGGCTGAGGTCGGGCGGGCTGTCCACAGGCCGCCCGAGCCGCTACCGCCCGGCTGGACGATCTGGCACGATTCTGGGGTGCGAATCCGGTTTGTGGGGATCGGGGCGGTTCTGGCCGTTCTCGCCGCCGCTTGCGGCAGCAGTGGAAGCTCGTCCGGACCATCTCATCCCACGCCCACGCCCTCGGTGAGCGCCACTGGGCCCAGCGCAACCGTCTCGGCCGCGCCCTCGCCGGCTCGGACGGGTCCGCTGAGCACCGGCCCGGGCGTACGGCCCGGCGAGACGCCCCCGGTCCTGAGGGCGGCCGCCAAGCAGCACACCCCCGCCGGGGCTGTCTTGTTCGCCGACTACTTCGTCAGGGCGCTCGATTGGAGCTTCGCAACCAACGACTCGTACCTTCTGACGCAAATCAGCTCGCCGACCTGTCCTGCATGTAATCGGTACATCGGTGCATTGGACGGCCTTCGTGCAGGCGAATACCTCAAGGGCAGCCGAATTACGACCATTTCGTATCGTCTCGTTACCGGATCATTCAAGGTCAAGTCAGACGTGGTCGTCGAATTTGTTCTCGACGACCAGGCGGCGGTTATCGTTCACCCTCCGTCGCCCCCGACCACCGTTGCGCCCGCCGCGAAGCGCGATAGGTCGCTGGTATTCGTATCTTGGATGTCAGGTGCATGGAAGATCGTCGAAGAGGGTTCACCATCATGATGCGTCTCATGGCGTTCGCAATGGTCGCCTCGGGCGTCATCACCATCGCCGCACTGATGGCCTTGGCGGAAGCTTCAACATTCCGACCCGAAACCAATTGCAACGCGACGACAGGAGCCCGAACCACCGCAGGAGGGTTCTCCGACTACAGCGGAAAGTCGTGCAACAGCGGCACGCCGGCGTCGGGGAATGACGGCGGCCACGGCGGGCCGGGACTGGTCACGAGGGTGGTGGATTGCGGGCCGCGGCAAGTGCGGGGAGCAGTCGCGGTTCCGGGCGACGTGTGCAGCCAGGTCCGCAGTGTGTGTGGTGTTGCCTCGGCCGGACAACTGCCGACAGACCCGTTGCTCACCACCACGGGCACCCTGCAGCCCGCTCCCGGTGGGGGCTGGGAGCAGGTCGGCCTGGACTGCTCGGCCAGGTCGGCGGCCCCGCAGGTCACCGGCTTGTTGGTGATGGCGGAGGTCCGCAGGTTGGTGCCACATCCGCAGATCGGCGTAGCGCCCCCCGGTGGGGTGACGTTGGTCAACATCCAGACGCTGCTCTGGGCCGACACGCCGGCCGATCAGTCGTTGGGCACGGTGGTCCTGCTCGGTCACCGCGTCGCGCTGCAGGTCCGGGTGGCGCGGGTGGACTGGGACTTCGGCGACGGACAGTCCGACACCACCAACGGCCCCGAACGCCGCTACGATCCAGCCGCGGGTTGCCACACCGTCATCTGCCCCGGCTACTGGGGCCACGTCTATGCCAGCACTGGGCCGATGACGATCACCGCGGCCGTCACCTGGTCGGGGCGGTACCGGGTCGACGCCGGTGCCTGGCTCGACATCCCCGCCACCGTCACCGGGCCTGCAGCACGGGCCGTGCTCACGGTCAAGCAGGCCCGCGGCGTCCTCGTCCCCAACGTCGGCGAGCGCTGACCCGGCCGACGCACCCGCGAGCAGGCTCAGCGCGCGCGGCGGGCCAGGCGTTCGCGGTCGAGGATGACGACACTCTTGCCTTCCAGGCGCAGCCAGCCCCGCGAGGCGAAATCGGCCAACGCCTTGTTTACCGTCTCGCGCGAGGCGCCGACGAGCTGGGCCAGCTCCTCTTGAGTGAGGTCGTGGGTGACCCGTAGCTGGCCGCCGTCGACCGAGCCGAAGCGCTGCGCCAGTTGCAGCAACTGCTTGGCCACCCGGCCCGGCACGTCGACGAAGATCAGGTCAGCGAGCATGGTGTTCGTGCGCCGCAGCCGCCGGGCCACGACGCGCAGCAGCTGCAGCGCGATCTGCGGATTGTCCTGAACCCACTTCTGCAGCGCGGCCTTGGGCAGCCGCGCCAGTCGGGCGTCCGTGACGACGGTGGCGGTGGCGGTCCGTGGTCCAGGGTCGAACAGGGACAGCTCTCCGAACTGGTCGGACGGCCCCATCACGGCGACGAGGTTCTCCCGGCCGTCCGGCGCGCGCCGGCCAAGCTTCACCTTGCCCGCGATCACGATGAAGAGGCTCTCGCCGGGCTCGCCCTCGGTGAACAACGTCGCGCCGCGGGGGGCGTCGATGATCTCGAATTCGGTGCCAAGTGCCTCGACCGCGTCGGCGTCAACGCCCTGGAACAGCCCGGCTCTGCGGAGGGTTTCGTCCACGTGCGCTCCCGGTGTTCGGCGACGTCCTGCCAGCTCTGCGAGCTTGGTCACAGTCTCGCGCGAGTCTAAGCCACCAGAACCGAGGCGAAGATCAGGGCGACGAGCGGTTTCGCCGCAGCCGGCCGAAGCCCAGCCGCTGCCTGAACCGTGACAGCGCGGAATCGGTGCCTTCACGGACAAAGGTGTCGAGCTCTTCGGGGCTGGCGTCGTCGAGGAACTGCTCGATGTCGCGTTCGACGGCCACCTGGCTCAGTGGCTCCTCGACGCGCCCCATCAACAGCATGAAGCCGAGAAGCACGAACGGGAACAGCAGGAACAGGAAACCGATCATCGTGGGTCCATTGTGCCTCAGTGTCGTCGTAACACGATCGTAGGCTGGCGGGCGTGCCGCCAGTCGAGGAGACCCCGCTTGCCCTGACCCGCCGCGCCCGTCGGATCAACCGTGAACTCGCCGACCTCTACCCCGACGCCCACTGCGAGCTGGACTTCACGAACGCCCTGGAGCTCTCAGTCGCGACGATCCTGTCCGCCCAATGCACCGACAAGCGCGTCAACGAAGTCACGCCGGCGCTCTTTCGCCGCTACCGCAGCGCCGCCGACTACGCCAGCGCTGACCGGGCAGTGCTCGAGGACATGATTCGCCCCACCGGGTTCTTCCGTAACAAGACGACCTCGCTCGTCAAGCTGGGCCAGGTACTGGTCGAAGACTTCGACGGCCAGGTGCCGCACACGCTGAAGGAGCTCGTCACACTGCCCGGGTTCGGACGCAAGACCGCCAACGTCGTGCTGGGCAACGCGTTCGGCGTACCTGGCATCACCGTCGACACCCACTTCGGCCGGCTGGCCAGACGCTGGAGCTGGACCACCGAGACCGACCCCGTCAAGGTCGAGCGCACGGTCAACGAGCTGATCCCCAAGAAGGACTGGACGCTGCTCTCGCACCGGGTCATCTGGCACGGCGGGCGTATCTGCCATTCGCGCAAGCCCGCCTGCGGTGTCTGCTCCCTTGCGCGCCTGTGCCCAGCCTTCGGCGAAGGCCCCACCGAACCGGCGATCGCCGCCAAGCTGGTGCGCAGCGCGTCGCAACTGACGGACTCCTTGGAGTGAGCGAGCTGCCCGAGCCCGATCTGACGGTCCTGCCGGACTGGCTGCGGCCGCTGGCGGCCGCGGCCCGCGGCGTGCAGCCCAGTGACCTCTCCCCGTTCCTGCCGCCAGACGACGGTAGCGGGCGGGCCTCGGCGGTGCTGATGGCGCTGACCTTCACCGCGCACGGGCCGGGCATCCTTCTCATCGAGCGGGCCGCCGATATGCGCACGCACGCCGGGCAGGTCGCGTTTCCCGGCGGCGTCGCCGACCCGGACGATCCGCATCGGGTCGCCACCGCGCTGCGCGAGGCCGAAGAGGAGGTCGGCCTCGACCCGACCAGCGTGCATGTCGTCGCCGAACTGCCCGCGATCTTCCTGCCGCCGTCAGGGTTCGTGGTCACCCCGGTGCTGGCCTGGTGGTCTGATCCGCACCCCGTGACCGCCGTCGACCCGGCCGAGGTGGCGCGGGTGGCCGTGGTGCCGATCAGCGAACTCACCGAGCCGGCCAACCGGTTCCGCGTGCGGCATCCCTCCGGCTGGATCGGACCAGGCTTCGCGACTGGAGGGCTGTTCATCTGGGGCTTCACCGCTGGCCTGCTCGATCGGGTGCTGGCCTTGGCCGGTTGGGCGCGCCCGTGGGACGAGTCGCAGCTACGCCAGCTGCCCTAGCCTCGGCGCAGCCTACGTACCGGCGCCGGTACCGTCGGGGACATGCCCGCCCCGCCCCGCATCGTGTGGTCCACGGTCCTGGTCGGGTGTGTCATCGTCGTGCTGGTGAGCTGCTCGAACACCCAGGCCTCGGTCAACCGCCGCCCGCACCATGGCGCGAGCACCGCCGCGCTGGTCGACGGCGTCCAGCAGGTCACCGTCCGGACCGGCGACACCTACCGGTTCGACCCGTCGACGATCACCGTGCACGCCGGCCGGGTGAGGGTCGTGCTCGTCAACGACGGCAAGGGGGCGCCGCACAACTGGACCCTCACCGGCCTGCCCGGCGCGGCCACCTCGCTCGTCTCGGCGGGCGAGACGAGGGTCGCGACTTTCATCGCTCCCGCACCGGGCAGCTACGGCTTCGTATGCACCATTCACCGCAAGCAAGGGCAAACGGGCATGCTCGTTGTGCTGACGAGCTGAGCTGGCGCCCGTGAACATCCTGGACGCCATCATCATCGTGGCCGCGATCGCCTACGGCATAAGCGGTTTCCGCAACGGCGCGGTCGTCGGACTGTTCTCGATGATCGGATTCTTCGGCGGGGCCGTCGCCGGCGCTCAGCTGGCCGAACCGCTCGGTTCGCGGGTGGCCGATGGGCGGGCGCAGATTCCCGTCGCGATCATCTGCGTGCTTTTCGCCGCCATGATCGGGCAACTGATCGGCGTGTGGGCGGCCGGGCACGTCCGTACCCACATCGTCAAGGACGGCAGCGTGCAGAAGGTCGACTCCAGCGTGGGCTCGGCACTCGGTGTGGTCTCGGTCCTGCTCGTTGCGTGGATGGTCGCCGTCCCGCTCGCGTCCTCGCCCTACCCGTCGCTGTCCTCCGCGGCGGTCCATTCCCGCATCGTGCGCGGCGTCAACGACGTGATGCCCAAGGACGTCCGCAGCCTGTACTCATCGATGCGCTCGTTCCTCAACCAGAGCGGTTTCCCGCCCGTCTTCGGCGACCTGCCGCAGACCCGCATCGTGAAGGTGGCCCCCCCCGACGCCACGCTGTCGCCGGCCTTCGCGGCGCAGGTGACGAAGGCCCGCGCGTCGATCTTCAAGATCTACGGCGACGCACCGTCATGCAACCGCGGCATCGAGGGCTCGGGCTTCGTGTACGAACGGCATCGGATGATCACCAACGCGCACGTAGTCGCCGGTACGTCGCGCGTCGGTGTGCGCGTGGACGGTCAGACGCTGCCAGCCACCGTCGTCACCTACGACCCGGAGCGCGATATTGCCGTGCTCGCCGTGCCCGGCCTCAACGCGCCGCCGCTGCGGTTCTCCCCGGCCCCGGCCGCTAGTGGCGCCCCAGCCGTCGTGCTCGGCTACCCGGCCGATGGGCCGTTCACCATTCGCTCGGCCCGGGTGCGCTCGCGCGACACCGTGTCCGGCAAGGACATCTATGGAAACGGGAACGTGCGACGCAACATCTACTCGGTTTACGCAGTGGTACGC
>JBHEMN010000138.1:0-3772 GCA_046262575.1 Jatrophihabitantaceae bacterium | reverse complement strand
GGTCCCAGGAGATCTGGTCTTGTAACGTGGTGAGCCGCTCGTAACGGTCCTGCACGACGGCCTTGGGCACCTGCGCGAGCATGGTCGCCGCCGGCGTACCGGGTCGCTTGGAGTACTGGAAGGTGTAGGCGCTGGCGAAGCGGGCGGCGCGCACGGCGTCCAGCGTGTGCTCGAAGTCCGCCTCCGTCTCGCCGGGGAACCCGACGATGATATCGGTGGTGATTGCGGCCTCAGGCATGGCCGCGCGCACCTTCTCGATGATGGCCAAGAAGCGCTCCTGCCGGTAGCTGCGCCGCATCGCCTTGAGCACCGCGTCCGATCCGGACTGCATCGGCATGTGCAGTTGGGGGCAGACGTTGGCAGTCTCGGCCATTGCGGCAATGACGTCGTCAGTGAAGTCGCGCGGGTGCGGGCTGGTGAACCGCACCCGCTCGAGCCCGTCGATCTCGCCACAGGCACGCAGCAGCTTGCCGAACGCCGAACCGTCGCCGAAGGAGCGGCCGTAGGAGTTGACGTTCTGCCCGAGCAGGGTGACCTCGATGACGCCGGACGCGACGAGTGCGCGGACCTCGGCGAGCACGTCCCCTGGCGGTCGGTCGGCCTCAGTGCCGCGCAGGCTCGGGACGATGCAGAACGTGCAGGTGTTGTCGCAGCCGACCGAGATCGACACCCATGCGCTGTAAGCCGATTCGCGGCGGCTGGGCAGATCGGACGGAAAATTCTGCAGCGTCTCGACGATTTCGAGCTGCGCCGCGTTGTTGTGGCGCGCGCGTTCGAGCAGGACGGGCAATGCGGCGAGGTTGTGCGTGCCGAAGACGACGTCGACCCACGGCGCCTTCTCGATGATCCGGCCGCGGTCCTTCTGAGCGAGGCAGCCACCTACCGCGATCTGCATGCCAGGACGGGCCTGCTTCGCGGGGTAGAGCTGGCCGAGGTTGCCGTAGAGCCGGTTGTCGGCGTTCTCGCGCACCGCGCAGGTATTGAAGACGACAAGATCGGCCCCGTCATCGGCCGCCGGGTCAACTCGGATGTAGCCGGAGTGCTCAAGCAGGCCGGCGAGGCGCTCCGAGTCGTGGACGTTCATCTGGCACCCGTAGGTGCGAATCTCGTAGGTGCGGGTCATGACGGCTTCGAGGGTACCGGCACCGCGGTAATCCGGCTGACTGCGAGCGAAGTGGTCCCTAGTCTCGACACCATGCTGACCGGAGAGTTGATCGAGCTGCGGGCCATCACTGACGACGACGAGCCGGTGCTGTACCGGATCGCCGCGGAGCTGGACACCTGGGAGGAGCGTTCACCGAGTCCACCCCGGCCACTCACCCGCGCCGCGCACCGCGAGCGGGAGGCCAAGTTCGCGCTCACTGACGACACCAGATTCGTCGTCTCGTTCGACGGCCAGGCGGTCGGCACCGTCTCGCTGTTCCACGAAGATCTACTGGCGCGGCATGCCGAGGTCGGTATCGCGCTGCTGCCCGAGGCTCGCGGAAAGGGCTACGGGACCGACGCGCTGCGTCTGGTCGTCGAGTTCGCGTTCACCACGCGCAATCTGCGCCGTGTCTACCTCTCGGCGCTCGCCTCGAACGCCGCTGCGCTGGCGTCCTATCGCAAGGTCGGATTCGTCGAGGAGGGGCGTCATCGGGAGCACTGCTGGGTGCGGGGGCGCTACGAGGACGAGGTGGCGATGGGCCTGCTGCGCTCGGAGTGGCGCGCCGACGTGACGACTCGGTGACGGCGGTCACTCACTGGAAGGTGGCCAGCTTGCAGGCCTGCGGCCGCCCGCCGCTCAGGCCGCGATCGATCGCCGCGCCCCGTTGCGCCGGCG
Source organism: Jatrophihabitantaceae bacterium (assembly GCA_046262575.1). Classification (GTDB taxonomy): domain Bacteria; phylum Actinomycetota; class Actinomycetes; order Mycobacteriales; family Jatrophihabitantaceae; genus QHCC01. Next base: position 1,950 of record JBHEMN010000138.1, on the reverse strand, counting down.
TCCCGTGGGTAGCGATCTCAGCATTGCTGCTGATCAGGGTGATCCCTTCGACAGCCACCCGCCGGAAGCGCGCGACGTCCACACCACCCTTGACGGCCTGGTGGCGGGCCCAGACCCCGGACAGGCAGTCGGCCTGTTGCTCGATGGCCCGCGACACGGCGTCCGTCGACCTGTCGTTGATCCCCGGTTGGTGCACCGCGTACTGGACGACGTGTCCCATCTCGTGCGCCTGCATCGCCGCAAGCGCGTACGGCAGGTCGCTCGCCGCGAAGAAGTGGCTCAGCAGCTTCAGGAACTCCGAGGTGGCATAGAGCTTGAGATCGGCGGGACAGGTGAACGCAATGCCCAGCGCGAGGCCGTCCCGGCACGACACCGGAACCTGGCACGAGACGGCGCAAGGACGACCGGCTCGGTGACCGCCTGGTTCAACAACGCGCTCCACACCTGGCTCAGTGACCTGCGCAGGCAGCTGACGACGACGGCTACATCGGTTCCCGGACAGACGAAGGACGCGCGCGGATCCGACGGCACGACAGCCGAGGTCACACTCGACGCGGACGGCGAAGATGCCGACGGCGTCGCGGCCGAGGGCGGCGGGCTGGACGAGCTTGCTGACAGAGGCGGCTGGCGGGTGGTCGTGCCGGCGGGACGTCCACCCACGGTCGCGCTGGAGGCGACCAGGATCCCGGCGAGGATCAGGGCGGCATTGAACCGCATGCGGGTTCGGCGCCCGCGCGGCACGCGGTGCCGCGACCTCCATGGCGTCCGCATGCGGCGAGTATGACGCTTGCACTTTCACCGGATCGAAGCAACAGCACGCCGGACAGGTCTCAGGACTCAGTGGGCGATCTCGGTCGATCGCGACTCTCGCACCACGGTGACCCGGATCTGGCCCGGGTACGTCAGCTCGTCCTCGATCTGCTTGGCGATCTCGCGGGCGATAACCTGCGCCGCAAGATCGTCGATCTCTGACGGTTGCACCATCACCCGTACCTCGCGGCCAGCCTGCATCGCGAACACCTTCTCGACGCCGGGCCGGGCGCTGGCGATCTGTTCTATCCGGGCCAGGCGCTTCACGTAGATTTCCAGCGACTCACGACGGGCCCCTGGCCGCGAGGCAGAACACGAATCGGAGGCCTGGGTGAGCACTGCTTCGATGGTGCGCGGCGGCACCTCGTTGTGGTGCGCCTCGACGGCATGTGCCACCGCCTCGCTCTCGCCATACCTGCGTAGCAGCTCGGCGCCGATGATCGCGTGGCTGCCTTCGACCTCGTGCGTCAGCGCCTTGCCGATGTCGTGCAGGAAGGCGCAGCGCTTCACCAGGGTGGGCTCGATGCCCAGCTCGGCCGCCATCACGCCAGCGATGTGGGCCGTCTCGGTGAGGTGCGCGAGCACATTCTGCCCGTAGCTGGTGCGGTACTTCAGCCTGCCCAAGGTGGGCAGCAGCCGCTCGTCGAGGTCGCCGATGCCCACCTCGGCGAGCGTGTCGCGGGCGGCGCGCAGGCAGAGCTCGTCGACCTCCGACCTGCTCTGCTCGTACACCTCCTCGATTCGGTGCGGGTGGATCCGGCCGTCCAGGATCAACTTCTCCAGGGTGAGCCGGCCGACCTCGCGCCGGACCGGGTCGAAACATGACAGCAGTACCGCCTCAGGTGTGTCGTCGATGATCACATTGACGCCGGTGACGGATTCGAAGGCGCGGATGTTGCGACCCTCACGGCCGATGATGCGCCCCTTCATCTCCTCAGCCGGCAGGTGCAACACGCTGACAACGGTCTCGGCGGTCTGCTCACTGGCGACCCGTTGGACGGCCTCGACGACGATCGCCCGGGCCCGGTCGGTGCCCTGGGCTCGAGCCTCGTTCTCGATCGTGCGTACGAGCAGCGCGGCGTCACGGCGTGCGGACGCCTCGACGCCGGCCAGCAGTTCGGCCTTCGCCTGCTCCGCGGA
>JBHEMN010000137.1:0-5331 GCA_046262575.1 Jatrophihabitantaceae bacterium | reverse complement strand
ACGACACCCCAGAACAGCGCCATCCGTAACTCCTGTCATTCGGTCAGGTCGGCATCGGCCGGGCGGATTGCGGCTGGTGCGACAACGGCCTGGCACCCCATGGTGCCAGGCCGACCGCGCTCGTGCGTACCGCGCGAGCTCAGCTCTGGTTGAAGAACCCGGTTTCGACGATGCGCGCCTTGTCCTGCGCGGTGACCGTGACGTTGTGCGGGCTGAGCAGGAAGACCTTGGCCGTGACGCGTTCGATGCGCCCGTGCAGGCCGAACGTCAGCCCCGCCGCGAAGTCGACGAGGCGCTTGGCATCCGCGTCGTCCATCTCCGACAGGTTCATGATTACCGGCGTGGCTCTGCGGAATTGTTCGCCGATCGTGCGGGCCTCGTTGTAGGTACGCGGGTGCAGGGTGGTGATCTGGTAGGCCGGGCGATCCTCCGGGTATCCGTGGGCATAGCCGTTGAAGTCCTCGGCGTACTCCCCTGATCCCGGCCGGTCCACGTCGGTGTGCCGCGAGCCGCCATGCTCGCGGGGATGGCGCGCTTCGGCGTATTCCTCGCGGCGCCCCGGGTAGCCCTCGCCGTCGCCGTATTCCTCGTCTTCGACCAGGCCGAGGTAGACGCCCATCTTGCGCATCGCTCCGGGCATTGGGTCCTCCGTTAGTCGGTTACTTCCATGACTCCTGTATCGGCCGAGAATTCGACGTTGCTGCGACGCTAGCCGAAAACCTGGCGACTTCGGCCGAGCAACGCCGAGCCGACACGAAGGTGTGTCGAACCGTGCGTGATCGCCGCTTCGAGGTCGGCACTCATGCCGGCCGAAATCGCGTCGGCGTCTGGATGCGCAGCCCGCAGTCGCGCCGACACCGCGGCCACCTCGGCGAACGCGGCGTGCGGCTCGGCGGCCATGGGCGCGATCGCCATCACCCCGCGCAGCCGCAGCTGTGCGCAGGCGGCAACCACATCCGCCAGCGCCAGGAGGCCGTCGCCGCGCACCCCGCCACGCGCCGGGTCGCCGTCCAGACTCACCTGAAGAAAGACCTCGAGCCAGTCGCGCCCCGCCCGGGTCACCCCGGCGGCGAGGTGTTCGACCAGCCCAACGCGATCGACGGAATGCACGGCGTGGGCGTAAGCGGCAACCGAGCGTGACTTTCGCGACTGCAACCGCCCGACGAAGTGCCAGCGCAGGTCTGGCTGGCGCTCGCTGGAAACGGCTTCTCGTCTCAGCCGGGCGACCTCGGCAACCTTGGCCGAAGCCTCCTGGTCACGGCTCTCACCGATGTCCAGCACGCCGAGAGCCGCCAGGGTAGCGACATCGGCACCCGAGTGGGTCTTGGCGACCGCGATGAGCGTCACCGAATGAGGATCACGCCCGGCGGCAACGCACGCGGTGGCGATCCGGGCCCGGACGGCGCCCAGCGACGCGACCAACTCCGCTCGGCGTTCCCCGTCGAGCAGAGCCACCTGAGGACTTCAGGACTTGAGGAAGTCGGGGACGTCGAGCTCGTCGTCGAGGCTGATCGGCGTGCGGGAACCATTGGTCGCCGTCGCCGTCGTCGTCGGAGTCGAGTACCCGTTCGCCGATTCGGGACGTCTGCGATCCGCATCGTCCGCGGAGGACGCGCCACCCGCCACGCGCGGCGCGATCGGCTCGCGCCGGATTTCGACCTTCTTGTACGGCAACTGCCCGCTGTCGAAGCCGGCCGCGATGACCGTCACCTTCACCTCGTCGCCGAGAGTGTCGTCGATGACCGCGCCGAAGATGATGTTCGCCTCGGGGTGAGCCGCCTCGGCCACCAGCGTGGCCGCCTCGTTGATCTCGAACAGGCCGAGGTCCGAGCCGCCCTGGATCGACAACAGCACGCCCCGCGCGCCGTCCATGCTGGCTTCGAGCAGCGGGCTGGCGATCGCGATCTCGGCCGCCTGACGCGCTCGGTCATCGCCGCGCGCCGCCCCGATGCCCATCAGCGCCGAGCCCGCGCCGCTCATCACGCTCTTGACGTCGGCGAAGTCGAGGTTGATCAGGCCCGGGGTGGTGATGAGGTCGGTGATGCCCTGGACACCGGAGAGCAGGACCTGGTCGGCGCTGCGGAAAGCGTCCATGACGCTGACGTTGCGGTCCGAGATCTGCAGGAGCCGGTCGTTGGGGATGACGATCAGCGTGTCGCACTCGGCGCGCAACTGGTCGATGCCGTCGTCGGCCTGCGTCGCCCGCTTCTTGCCTTCGAAGGAGAACGGTCGGGTGACGACGCCGATGGTGAGCGCACCGAGTTTGCGGGAGATGCTGGCGATGATGGGCGCGCCGCCGGTGCCAGTGCCGCCGCCTTCGCCCGCGGTGACGAAGACCATGTCGGCGCCTTTGAGCACCTCTTCGATCTCGTCGCGGTGGTCCTCAGCAGCCTTGCGCCCCACCTCCGGTTGGGCGCCCGCGCCCAAGCCGCGGGTCAGCTCGCGACCAACGTCGAGCTTGACGTCGGCGTCGCTCATCAGCAGGGCCTGGGCGTCGGTGTTGACCGCAATGAACTCGACACCCTTGAGCCCATGCTCGATCATCCGGTTGACGGCGTTGACGCCGCCACCGCCGACACCGACGACCTTGATGACCGCTAGGTAGTTGTGCGGTGCTGTCATGGGCTTGGCTCCTGTTGTGAAGAGGTGTACGGATGTAGCGCCGCGATGTCCTGTGGTAACTCTCACCCTCTAGTAGACCGTTAATGTTATGTCAACCTAGGATGTTGGAGCCGAAGCTAGAACGTGGTGGCGCGGATGTCGGGAAGGCGCGCCGCACGACACGCGGATAAGTCCCAAGAACTCAGTGCGTGACCACCTGGTCGGGATCGGTGACGTCGAACCGGCTGCCGGGCTGGCTCAACAGGATCGGCAGAATCTTGGCCTTGTCGACGCTGCGGTCGGCGGTGCCCCACCGCACCACCCGCCGGTCGACGAGTAGCAGGGTGATCGCGGTCGGATCAAAGGCCTGCACCGACGCGACCCGGGCCAGCAGAGGCGGGGCGAGCGAGGCCGCGACGGTCGCCACCGCCTCGCCGGCGGCCTTCGCGTTCGCGCCGGCCGGAACAACGAACAGCGGTAGCGCGCGCGGCTTTACACCCACCCGGCGGTACTGATCGCCGGTCTTGTCGACGAGCACCCAGCCGGGGTCCGAGATGACGTAGCCGACTGGGACCCGCTCGGTCACGGTGATGATCACGCTGGATGGATACGCCGCGCGCACCGTCGCCGACGCGACGTCGGGCAGCGCCTCGACGCGACGGGCGACAGCTGCGGTGTCCAGTCGCACCAACGGGATGCCGTGCTTGATCGCCGCGGCGGCGCGCACCTGCGCGACGGTGAGGTTGTGGGTGCCCCGCACCCGCAGGTTGTTGGCACCGAGCACCGGGCTGTACGCGACGACCCAGGTGAGCACGGCAGCAACGAGCCCAGCCCCCACCGCGATCACGACCAGGCGACGGCTGCGGGCGCTCCGCTCGATGCCGACGTCGGGTTCGTCGCCGTCGACTGCGCCGCGGCGCAGGGTGGGCGGTGTTGCGCTCATGCCCGCACGCGAGACGCACTGCTTCGTCCGCAAGCGTCGCGGATGTCGTCGCAGAGCAGGTAGACGTCGCCGATTCCCATGGTGAGCACGAGGTCACCGGGCTGAGCCAGGGAAGCAATGCGTTCGGGGGTGGCGGCATAACGAGGCTCGTAGACGACTTGCCCGGGGGGCAGCTGAATGAGGTCGCTGATCGTGGCTCCGGTGACGCCCGGGATCGGCTCTTCGCGCGCCGGGAAGATGTCCATCACCACGGCGATGTCGGCGATCGCCAGGGCCTGCGCGAACTCAGCGGCGAACGTCTGAGTGCGGCTGTAGGTGCCCGGCTGGAAGACGGCGATCAGGCGGCCTTCGCCGACTGCATCCTTCGCGGCAATCAAGGATGCCGCCAGCTCGGTGGGGTGGTGGGCGTAGTCGTCAAAGACGCGCACGCCACCGGCCTCACCGTGTGATTCGAAGCGCCGGCGCACGCCGGCGAACATCGACCAGGCGCCGACGACCGCGTCGATGTCCAGGCCGAGTTCGGCGGCCATGGCGAGGGCGGCCGCGGCGTTGAGCGCCATGTGCCGGCCGATCAGGGCGCCGACGCGTACCGGGCGGGGACCCAGCCCCGGGCCGTGGACTCGGAATTCGACCGCATCGGGTTGGGTAACGATGTCGCCGACCCGGACGTCGGCGTCGTGGCTCTCGCCATAGGTCAGCACCCGCCTGCCCGACTGCCGGGCGTAGTCGGCGACGCGCCGCGCGCCGGCGTCGTCGGCGCAGCTCAACAGCAGGCCATCGTGATCGATGCGATCGACGAACTGCTCGAACGCGCGGAAGATGCCTGCGAGATCACCGTGATTTTCCAGGTGGTCGGCCTCGACGTTGGTGATGATCGCGGCAGCCGGACGCGTGAGCAGGAACGAGCCGTCGCTCTCGTCAGCCTCGACGATCGCGAGTCCACCGGTACCGAGGTGGGCGTTCTTGCCGGTCTCGTAGAGGTTTCCGCCGATTGCGAAGGACGGGTCCACCCCGCACGCCTGCGCCCCTACCGTCAGCAACGCCGTGGTCGTGGTCTTGCCGTGCGTCCCCGAGATCGCGATACACCGTCGGTCCTCGAGCGCCGACGCGAGTGCTGCGGCGCGCCGCAGCACCGGCATCCCACTGGCCCGAGCGGCGGCGAACTCCCGGTGCTTCGGCGAGATCGCCGTCGTGTAGACGAACGTGTCGGCCTCGCGCAGATGCTCCGGCGAGTGGCCGATGTACACGGTGGCGCCGACGGCTCGCAGGGCGGTCACCGTGAGGGAGTCGCGCGCCTCGCAACCGCTGACCGCGATTCCGCGTCCGAGAAGGATGCGGGCCAGCGCGCTCATGCCCGCGCCGGCGATACCCATGACGTGCACGCGTCCCAGGTCGGCCAGTGCCGGGACGACGTCAGTGGGTGCGCTGCGTACGAGCGCGGCGCCAGGGGCGCTCCACCCCTCGGGGCGTCCGTGCGCCGCATCGTCGGTAGGGCGGTCGGTCACGGCTGCCTCCTGGCGCTACCCCGCTCGGCTCCGCCGAAGTGGCGATACTCGGCTATCACGTTGAGCACGTGCTGGGCGAGGACCACGTCGGCGTCACGGGACCCAGCATGCGCCGCCGCACTGGACATCACCGCGAGGCTGTGCGGGTCGCTCATCCGGGGCAGCACGTGCTCGAGGATCCACGCGGGCTTCAGCGCGTCGTTCTCGACCAACAAGCCGCCCCCGGCCGCCACGATGGGCTCGGCGTTCAATCGTTGCTCGCCGCCGCGCAGCGGCAGCGGC
>JBHEMN010000136.1:0-5484 GCA_046262575.1 Jatrophihabitantaceae bacterium | reverse complement strand
CGACCTGCCGATGCGGCTCTTCGAGTTCGGCACGGTCTACCGCTATGAGCGCTCCGGGGTCGTGCACGGCCTGACCCGGGTGCGCGGACTGACCATGGACGACTCCCACACCTACTGCACCCCCGAGCAGGCGCCCGGCGAGATCGAGAAGCTGTTGAAGTTCCTCCTCGGCCTGCTGCGCGACTTCGGTCTCGACGACTACTACCTCGAGCTCTCGACCCGCGACGCAACGTCGGACAAATTCATCGGCTCGGACGAGGAGTGGACGGCCGCGACTGCGACCCTCGCGGCGGCCGCAACTGAGACCGGCCTCGAGCTGGTGCCTGACCCGGGCGGCGCGGCGTTCTATGGCCCGAAGATCTCGGTGCAGGCCAAGGACGCGATCGGCCGCACCTGGCAGATGTCGACCGTGCAGTACGACTTCAACCAGCCGGCCCGCTTCGGACTCGAGTACCAGGCGAGCGACGGTTCCCGGCAGCAGCCGGTGATGATCCACTCGGCCAAGTTCGGTTCGATCGAGCGCTTCGTAGGCGTGCTCACCGAGCACTACGCCGGTGCCTTCCCGGCGTGGCTCTCGCCGGTGCAGGTGATCGGGATCCCGATCAGCGACGAGCAGGTGACCTACCTGCGCGACGTCGCGGACCGCCTGCGGGCGATGGGGATTCGGGTCGAGGTCGACGACTCAGCTGAGCGGATGCAGAAGAAGATCCGCACCGCCCAGAAATCAAAGGTGCCGTTCATGCTGATCGCCGGTGCGTCCGACGTCGAGGCCGGCGCCGTCTCGTTCCGATACCGCGACGGCGAGCAACGCAATGCCATCCCGATCGAACAGGCCATCACCGAGATCGTCGACACCGTGGCCCGACGCATCAACACGTCCCCCACGGCTGAGTTCTACCCCGCATGAGCGAGCCGCCGGAGATGGAGGCACCCGAAGACTTTGCGGGCCACCCGGACGCGTTCGGGCGACTCTGGACGCCACACCGGATGGTGTACATCCTGGGTGAGAACAAGCCCCCCCATTCCGATGCGGGGCACGACTGCCCGTTCTGTCGCGTTTGCTCCGGAAGCGACGAGGACGGGCTGATCGTGGCGCGCGGTCAGCTCGTGTACGCGGTGCTCAACCTGTACCCGTACAACTCCGGGCATCTCATGGTCGTGCCTTACCGGCACGTCGCCGACTACGTCGACATGGACGGTGGCGAGGTCGCCGAAATCGGTGACTTCACCCAGCGCGCCATTCGCACCCTGACGTTGGTGATGGGGCCGCACGGCTTCAATATCGGGATGAACCAGGGCGGCGTCGCGGGGGCGGGAATCGCCGCGCATCTGCACCAGCACGTGGTGCCGCGCTGGGGCGGTGACACCAACTTCATGCCGGTGGTGGCGCGGACGCGGGTATTGCCCCAGCTGCTGTCCGACGCACGCGCGCTACTCGCGAGCGAGTGGGTCTGACGTCCGCGATATCGGCGTTCCGGGTGTCGGCCGCCGGCCTCGGTCGCCAGCCCGGACGCTCGATAGCGTGGGGTCATGGTGCTCCATGTGCGCGGTGTGTTCCTGCCCGACGAGAGCGAGCGCGACGCGTGGGTGCTCGCGGGCAAACTCACTTTCACGCGCCCGGCCGGCGACACCGAGACCGTGGCGGGCGGTGGCTGGATCATCCCAGGGTTCGTTGACGCGCACTGCCATGTGGGGCTGGCGCCACACGGGGCGCTGCCGGACGCCGAGCGGCAGGCGGAGCAGGCGCTGCTCAACTTGAGTGCGGGTGCACTGCTGCTGCGCGACGCCGGCTCCCCGGTCGACAACACGTCGGTACAGCGCCGCGACGATCTGCCCCGGCTGATCCGCGCCGGGCGCCACATCGCCCGTCCGCACCGCTACGTGCGCCATCTCGGCGTCGAGGTCGAACCCGACCGGCTCGTGGACGAGGTGATCATCCAAGCGGGCCGCGGCGACGGCTGGGTGAAGCTGGCTGCGGACTGGATCGACCGCAAGACCGGCGATCTCGCCCCGGTGTGGCCCGACGACGTACTCGCGCGCGCGGTGGCCAAGGCGCACGAGCTGGGCGCACGGGTCGCGGCGCATGTCTTCGGCGAGGACGCACTGCCGGGACTGATCGCCGCCGGCATCGACTCGATCGAACACGGCACCGGGCTCGGAGACGAGCTGATCACTGTCGTCGCGGCGAGTGGCATCGCGGTCGTGCCGACCCTGATCAACATCGACACCTTCCCGTCCATCGCGGCGAGCGCAGATGCGAAGTACCCGCGCTATTCGGCCCACATGCGCGCGCTGTACGCGACCTCGCGCGAGCGAATCCGAACTGCGTTCGAGGCCGGTGTACCGATCTACACGGGCACCGACGCGGGCGGCTCGCTGCCGCACGGGCTGATCCGCGACGAGATCCGCGCGCTCGTGGGTGCCGGCATCCCGCAGCCCGAGGTGATCGCGCAGGCCTCGTGGCGCGGGCGGGCGTGGCTGGGCCTACCTGGGTTGGTCGAGGGGGCACCGGCCGATCTGGTGGTCTATGACCGCGACCCCCGAGTCGATCTCGCCGCGATCCACCGCCCCCAGCGGACCGTGTTGCGCGGCCTGGTCGTCGGCTAGGAGGTCATGATCTGACCGCGCGCCGATCGGCGTGCGCGCGCGAGCGTCGGGGCTTCGGACGATGCGGCTGGTACGTGCATAAAGCTCAACTGCACGTCGCGAAATTGCCAGAGATTGGGTCTTGCACAGCGCATGACAGGCGGGTAAACATGGGACTACGCCGAACCGCAAGGGGAGGCGCGATCGGGAACGAAGACGGACTGTTCGCCGGGGCGACCTGGCGAAGCTGCGGGTGACGACGCGGTGGTCCGAGGTAGTTCTCGTGAAGGTCCGAGCCGTCATTGCGGAGACCGCCGTGGGGCTGCTTCAACTCATACTTGAAGCAGCCCCACACCTTTTTTAGCAGGTTGCTGCGGCGCGGCCCGGTAGGCGGGCACCGCGTGTCGGCCACCTCTCGTCGCTCGCGGCTAGCCCAGGGCATTCGCGGCGATCACTGCGCGATACCAGATTGCGGAGTCCTTGAGCCGGCGCTGCTGGGTGGCGAAGTCCACGTGCACAATGCCGAAGCGCTTCGAATACCCGAACGCCCACTCGAAATTGTCGAGCAGCGACCACAGGAAGTAGCCGCGGACGTCCACGCCCTGCGCGATAGCCGCGTGGACCGCACCGAGATGGCCACGCACGAAGTCGACCCGCTCGGGGTCGTGCACGCCGCCGTCGGCCGCCACCCGGTCGTCGAAGGCGGCCCCGTTCTCGGTGATGAGCAACGGCAACCCGGGGTGGTCCCGGTGCACCCGCAGCAGGAGATCAGTGAGACTGGCCGGCTCGATGCGCCAGTTCATCGCGGTGTGCGGTCCGCGTTGCGGCAACGCATAGGCGAGATCGGTGCCGGGGAACGGAGTCGGTCCGGTGGCGCTTTGCGGGTCGTTGGTCCAGCGCCCAGATCGTTGCTCGCGCAGTGCGGGAGTCGCGGCCGTGACGAGCGTGGGGGAGTAGTAGTTGATCCCGAGGACATCGATCGGGGCAGCGATCATCGCGAGGTCCCCCTCCCGCACGAACGACCAGTCGGTGACGTGGCGCACCTCGGCGACCAGGTCGTCCGGATAGCGCCCGCGCAGGACGGGGTCGAGAAAGATCCGGTTGGACATGGCGTCCACATGGCGCACGGCGGCACGGTCGGCGGCGGACTGCGACGCGCCCCGGACCTGCGCCAGGTTCAGCGTCAGGGACACCTGCCCCGTGGGCGGCAGGACGTCGCGCAGGGCGGCCGTGGCCAATCCGTGCGCAAGGTTGAGATGGTGCGCCGCGGCAAACGCCGTCGCGTTGTCCGTGATGCCCGGCGCATGCACGCCGGTGCCGTGTCCGAGAAAGGCGCTGCACCACGGCTCGTTGAGCGTGGTGAAGGTCGGAACCCGGTCCCCCAGGACCTGAGCGACCACGTGGGAGTACTCGGCGAAACGGGCCGCGGTGTCGCGACTGGCCCAGCCCCCGGCCTCCTGGAGCGCCTGGGGCAGGTCCCAGTGATACAGCGTCACCAACGGCGAGATGGCGCGATCCAGCAGGCCGTCGACGAGCCGGGAGTAGAAATCCAGCCCCGCGCGATTGACGGCGCCTGAACCGGCGGGCACGATCCGCGGCCAGGCTACCGAGAACCGATACGCCATCAGCCCGAGTTCGGCCATGATCGCGATGTCGTCCGCGACCCGGTGGTAGTGATCGGTCGCCACATCGCCGGTGTCGCCGTCCTGCACCCGGCCCGGTGTGTGGCTGAAGGTGTCCCAGATCGACGGCCCGCGCCCGTCGGCCCGCGCTGCTCCCTCGATCTGGTACGCAGCCGTTGCCGCGCCCCACAGGAAGCCCGGCGGGAAACACAGCACCGGCGGGGCAGTGTTGCCCAAAGCCATTACCGAAGCCTAATGCGGGCCAAGGTTCGCGCGTCTGGCAGAATGTGGCACTGAGCACCGGCCGGATCGGGTCCCTCTACCCGCAGTCGGCCAGCCCCCGGACGCCCGTTCCCGAGAACCCCACCCGGATTCGGCGCGACCAACCTCTGACCATGTCTGGAGCATCGAATCCGTGGCAACAAAGATCAAGCTCATGCGTCGGGGCAAGATGCGCGAGCCGCACTACCGAATCGTGGTCGCCGACGCGCGCACCAAGCGCGACGGGCGAGCCATCGAGACCATCGTCGAGTACCACCCGAAGAACGACCCGTCGGTCATCCGAGTCGACGCAGAGCGGGCAGCGTACTGGCTCGGCGTCGGCGCGCGGCCGACCGAGGCCGTCTGCGCAATCCTGAAGGTCTCCGGCGATTGGCAGAAGTACACCGGGGAGCCCGCCCCGCCGCCGATGAAGGTCGCCGAGGCCAAGGCCGACAAACTGACCCTGTTCAACGCCGCGCTCGCCGACGCTACGGGCGAACCTGAGCAAGAGGCGACCACACCTCGTAAGAAGGCAGCGAAGGCTGCCAAGCCGGCGGTCGCTGAGGCCACAGTCGCCGAGCCCAAGGCCGAAACTGCCGAACCGCCAGCGGCGGACCAACCGGCGGAGAGCTGACGTGCTCGAGGAGGCCCTCGAGCACCTGATCCGGGGCATTGTCGACCATCCCGACGATGTGCAGGTGAACATGGTGGACAACCGCCGTGGCCAGAAGCTCGAGGTCCGGGTGCATCCCGAGGACCTCGGTCGCGTCATCGGCCGCAACGGGCGCACCGCCAAGGCGTTGCGCCAGGTGATCAACGGCGTCGGCGGCAAGGGCATCCGCGTCGACGTGGTCGACGTCGACCGGCGCTAGCTTGACCGGCGAACCGGACGCCGAACTGGTTGCGGTCGGCAGGATCGGCCCGGCCCGCGGTATCCGCGGGGACGTGTTCGTCGAGCCCTGGACCGACGACCCGGCCGCTCGTTTCGCGGCCGGGTCGACGCTGCGCACTCAGC
>JBHEMN010000135.1:0-6814 GCA_046262575.1 Jatrophihabitantaceae bacterium | reverse complement strand
GCCATCAACGTCCCGGTCGCGGCCGTTGTGGTTTGCCTCGGCCTGCGCCACGTGCCGGAGACTCGCGCTGCGCACAGTGCGCCTCATCTCGACGTCGTCGGCACACTGCTCGTCGCGGCGGCGCTCGGCTGCGTCACCTTCGGCACCACACTGGCCGGCTCAACCGGTTGGACGGGCTCGTCACTCGGCATCACCCTGGCCGGTGCGGTGTTCGGTGCCGGATTCGTCGCGGTCGAGCTGATTTCGCCGGAGCCGCTCGTCCCGCTCGACCTGTTCGCAAGCCGGGCATTCAACGGCACCAATGTGATGACGCTGCTGACCTACGCGGCACTCAGCGCGATGCAGTTCATCCTGGTCCTGCACCTGCAGATCTCGGCGGGGTACGGGGCGTTGGCCGCCGGCCTGGCGACCGCGCCGATCACGATCGTGATGCTCGGGCTGTCCGCCCGCAGCGGCGCACTCGCCTCGCGGATCGGCCCGCGCCTGCAACTCACAGCCGGGCCGTTGATCGCCGCGGCCGGAATGGCTTTGCTGCTGCCGATCGACGCGTCGCACCGCAGCTACCTGACCGACGTGCTGCCCGGCGTGCTCGTCTTCTCGATGGGTGTGACCACCCTCGTCGCCCCGCTGACTGCGACGGTGATGGCCTCGGCCCCGGGGGACGCGGTGGGTATCGCGTCAGGCGTGAACAATGCCGTCTCGCGGGTGGGTGGCCTGCTGGCCATTGCGGTGTTGCCGCCATTGGCGGGATTGCACGGCGAGACCTACCGCCGCGTGGGCGCCATGGTGCACGGTTATCGGGTAATGACCGTGTGCTGCGCAGGCCTACTCGTCATCGCGGCCGCGGTGACCGCCTTGACCGTGCGTAATCGGAAGCCGGAGGCTGGAACCTGATGGATGACCACACGATTCTCGAGCACATCCATGATCTGGTCGCCGAGGAGAAGCTGTTGCGCGACAGTCATGCCGGCCGCGGCCTGGCCTCAGCCGACCGGCAGCGGCTGGAGTTGTTGGAGCGCCAGCTCGACCAGGCTTGGGACCTGTTGCGCCAGCGTCGCGCGCGCGCGGAACTCGGGGAGAACCCGGACGAGGCCGAGCCACGCCCTATCGACGAGGTGGAGTCCTACCTGCAGTGAATCGGCCTGGGCGCGGTCAACCGGAAGCCCGGGGTGTGGTTTGTCTCGTCGGTCACTGCGGCCGGGTCCAATAGCCAGACCGTTGAGCTCTGCCCGCACAATCGTCGACCGATCGTGGCGCCGCATGAGTGCGGGCAGACCTCAAGCGACGCGACAGCGCGCTGGTCGCCGCCGCCTTGCCCCCGAACCACCGAGCCCTAGCTCGTGACGTCCTTGCCGGTGAAGCGCGCCCACGCGAGAGACAGGAAGATCAGAATGTAGAGCGCGTCGACCACTAAGCCGTGGCCGATGGCGGCGGTAGCCATCGGGTCACGCAACAGGTCCACCCACTGCAGCCAGTAGTGGGTGGGCAGCCACGGATGCAGCGCCGACAGCTGGGGCACGGCATCGAGGACCTCGCTCACGATTGTGAGCGTCAACGTCGCCGCCATCGCCGCAACGGGCACCTCCGTCATGGTCGACACGAAAAGCCCGAGCGCACCGACCATCGCCATGGCGACGGCGGTGTATCCGGACACGAGCAGCAGCCGGTAACCGCCGGCCGCGTATGAGACGGTGCGGCCGGACAGCAGCGTCAGCTCGCCGGACGGGAACAGGATCGCGCCCACGATCACGCCACAGGAGGCGACCACCGCGACACTGACCGCGCACCACGCGAGGATGCCGCCGAACTTCACCGCCAGCAGCCGGCTGCGGCCGACGGGCACCGCGAGCAGGTAGCGCAACGTGCCGGTATTCGCCTCCCCCGAGATCGCATCTCCGGCGACGACCGCGACGCCCAGCGGCAGGAACAGCGGCATCACCACCAGCAAGGCGGCGAGCGCGGCGAACAGGCCGTTGTCGGTGATGCTGCCGAAGATCGAATCGCCCCGCTCGCGGTGGTTGCCCAGCTTGACGGCTGCGGCGATCAGGATCGGAACCGCACCCAGCACCGCGAGTATCGCCAGGTTGCGGCGGCGTCGGAACACCATCAACATTTCCGAGCGCAGGAACCTGGCTTGGCCCCCCGACAAGTACTTTCGCGGCGTGTCGACCTGCTCAGGGGCCAAGCCGACGTCAGCCCGAGACATCGAACCCTGCCCCGGTGAGCTGCACGAAGACGTCCTCGAGGTTGGGGCGCTGCACGACGAAGCCCCGCACCCCGACCCCGGCCCCGACCAGAGCGGCCACCACATGCTCGGGAACCGCCGCGCCGAGCACCGCCGTCGCGCCATCGTCATCTGTTGCGATCTCGGCCAGGCCGAGCTCGGCGAGCACCTTAGCCGCATCGGCGGGTGCGCCCGTCAGCACCTGGACGCGCACCCGTTGTTCGGCGGCGAGATCGGCGAGGGCGCCCTGCCATACCATCCGTCCGACGCTCATCACGCCGACGTGGCTACAGACCTGCTCGACCTCACTGAGCAGGTGCGACGAGACGAAGACCGTCACGCCGTCACGACCAAGCTGTGTGATGAGGTGGCGCACCTCGCGGGTGCCCTGCGGGTCCAACCCGTTCGTCGGCTCGTCGAGCACGAGCAGTTCGCGCGGTTGCAACAGCGCGGCGGCGATACCCAGCCGCTGACGCATACCCAGGGAGAAGTTGCGGTACTTCTTGCCGGCCGCGGCACTGAGGCCCACCCGTTCCAGCGCCTCGCCGATGCGGGCCCGCGCGCTGTTGGCCGGCGCGCTGCGATCGGCCGCGTCGAGCCGGGCCAGGTTGGCGCGTCCGGACAGGTAGGGGTGGAAGGCCGGACCCTCGACGAGTGACCCTACGCGGGGCAGCACGTCACCGGCCGACACCGCAAAATCCCTGTCCAGCAACGCATGCGTCCCGGCGGTCGGGAAGACCAGCCCCAGCAGGATGCGGATGGTGGTCGTCTTGCCCGAGCCGTTCGGGCCGAGAAATCCATAGACGGACCCGGTCGGCACGTAGAGGTCGAGCGCATCGACCACAAGCTGTTTGCCGAAGCGCTTACTCAGCCCGGCCGACGAGATCGCCGCCGCCGCCGTCACCTGTGTGCGGTGGCCGCCGCGAACAGCGCCGATGGGTCGACGGCACCGGCGAACACCCGGCCGTCGTCGGTGATGAGCACGGACACCAGCGCAGAAGTGAGCAGCCGGCCGCTGCCCCACGGCCCGTGTGCCGCCTTCAGCTCTTTCAGCAGCGGACCGGCAGCCTTGTCGATCCGGGCCGGGGTCCAGCGGAACTCGGCGATCGTCGTCCAGCCGGACCCTATGGTCGTCGCGGCGGTGTCGGCAGGCTCCGGCGCCCGGGTAGTGGGAGGGTCGGGCGCAGCACTCGGCGAGCCTTCGTGCACGGTCGCGCCGGGCGGCGGGATGAACCTGAAGTTGTCCGCCGAAGGCTTCTTGAAGGTGACCTCGGAGAACGAGACGTCGATGGCCGCAGATTCGCTGCCGCGGGGGAACACCTGAACGCCGAGGGGCATCTTCGTCGATCCGTCGACGGCGATGTGCACGCTGCCGACCCGCGTAGCGCTGTCGCGCGGCGTCAACACCAGTTCGTATGCGGAGCGGTCGGCTACCCGGCGATTGGCGGCGATCGACACCCGGGTGGACGGATCGATGGCCGCGATCGCACGCTCGGCGAGCTCTTGCGGCGTCAGTTCGGGGGAGCGCGTCGAGGCCTCGGGGCCTGCAGGCAGAACGGAATGCGTGGCGACGTGAGCGTCGCTGTCCCACTGCCACACGTCGCGCCCGTTGTGGAAGATGTCCGTCTCGTTGGTCGTGCCCAGCATGGCCAACCGCTGACGGTCGGGTCCGTCGTACCAGAACCGCATCGTGTGCGAGCCGCTCAACAGCCGCGCCACAGAGGCTGGTCCCGCGCCACCGGCCTGCGCGGGTAGCTCGGGCAGTCCGAGCGACATCTGCGCGACGATGGTGCCTGAGAATCCGGGCACCCGCGCGGACTGGACATCGGCGAGCAGGGCGGCCGGTGTCAGCGTCGGCAGCGACTCGGGGGAGGCGCCCGCGGTGAAGACGCCGCCCGCCGCGAGCCCGACCACCCCGGCGACGCACATCGGGACCGACCAGCGAATTGCGCGATGGTGCTGGAAGATCGAGGCGGTGCGCACCTCGTCAGGGTGCGTGTCAGGCACTGTGATGAGGCTGAGCCGGTCCCGAACCGGCAGGCGTCCACCATGGCAGGGTGGAGCCAGACTGCGCTCGAGGATGCGAGGAAACACGGTGCGACTGCTGATCGTCGAGGACGAAGTCCGGCTGGCATCGGCGCTGCAGCGCGGATTGGCCAGCGAAGGCTTTACCGTTGACCTCGCGCACACCGGGCCAGATGGCCTGCATGCCGCGCAGGAGACGGTTTACGACGCGGTCGTTCTCGATATCATGCTGCCGGGCCTGTCCGGCTACCGGATCATCGAGGCGCTGCGGGCCGCCGAGAACTGGGTTCCGATCCTGATGCTGACGGCGAAGGACGGCGAGTACGACGAAGCCGACGCGCTCGACCTGGGCGCAGATGACTACCTCACCAAACCGTTCTCCTTCGTCGTCCTGCTCGCCCGGATCCGGGCGCTGCTGCGTCGCGGGGTGACACCACGCCCGGCTTCGCTGACTGTCGACGACCTCGTCCTCGACCCGGCCGCGCACACCGTCATGAGAGGCAAGACCGCCATCGAGCTGACGCCGCGCGAGTTCTCGCTGCTCGAGTTCCTGATGCGCCGCGCCGGGGATGCCGTCAGCAAGGCCGACATCCTGCACCACGTATGGGACGCGAACTACGAAGGCGACGCCAACGTCGTCGAGGTGTACGTCGGCTACCTGCGGCGCAAGATCGACACCCCGTTCGACAGGCAAAGCGTGCAGACCGTCCGTGGCGCAGGCTACCGGCTGAGCACTGAAGCCGGCTGATGCTGCGGCGCAGTTGGCCGGTGCGCTGGTGGGCGCGTCAGTCGCTGCGGGCTAGGCTCACCCTGCTCGCCACGGCGCTTTTCACGTTCGCCGTGGGCACCGGCGCGGTGCTGGTACTGGTGTTGCAGCGCACGGCGCTGGTACGGGTGCTCGATGAATCCGCGCAGAAGACGGCAAGCGACATCGCCCAACAGATCGAGCAGGGCAAGCTCGCGACGACGGTGGTTCCTACTGCCGGTGGGGTGCTCGAGGTACAGGTCGTCGACGCAGGCAACCGCGTGATCGCTACGTCGCCGGGCGCGGACCGGTTCGTAGCGGTGCTCAACCCGGACCAGGTGCGCAGCGTGCGCGCCGGGGCTCGACTCGAGATCGACAGCCCAATCTCCGAATCCCGGCTGCGGGTACTCGGGGCCGCCGTAGGGCCCAAGACCGTCCTCGTCGTCACTGACCTCAAGCAGATCAACGACAGCGTGCGGATCCTGGGCCGGGTAGCACTCATCGGTAGCCCGCTGGGCGTGCTGCTCATGGCCGTGGCGACGTACGGCGTGGTGGCGCTGACGTTGCGACCGGTGGCGACCCTGCGGCACGGCGCCGCCGACATCACCGCGGCCGGGCTGGCCAACCAGCGCCTGCCGGTGTCGAGTGCGCAAGACGAGATTCACCGGCTGGCCGTGACTCTGAACGCGATGCTCGACCGGATCGACACGGCCACCCAGCGGCAGCGCACCTTCATCGGCGACGCCGCGCACGAACTGCGATCGCCGCTCGCCTCGTTGCGCGTGCAGCTCGAAGTGGCCCAGCGTCTCGGACCGGCCGAGGATCTCGACACCCTTGTCGATGAGGTACTCGTCGACGTCGGGCGGCTGGATCGGCTCGTCGACGACCTGCTGGCCTTGGCCCGTCAGGACGAGGCGGGCAGCACCGTACGCCGCAGCGAACCGGTAGCGATGGACGAGCTCGTGGGCACCGTCGTTGCCGGCTACCTGCACGCGCGGGTGCCGGTGACGGTGACCGCGTCAACGCCGGCGACCGTCGCCGGCGACCCGGACGGGCTGCGCCGGGTGACGATCAACCTGATCGACAACGCTGTTCGACACGCCCGCACCGCGGTCTCGGTGGCCCTGGACGCCGGGACGCTGGCCGGGGAGGCGATCGTCACCCTGCGCGTCACCGACGACGGCGCCGGCATCCCGCCCGACCAGCGCGAGCTCGTGTTCGACCGGTTCTACCGCCTCGCCGCGTCACGCTCGCGGGAGTCCGGCGGCACCGGCCTGGGCCTGTCCATCGTGCGTGACCTGGTCCGGGCCCACGGCGGCAGCGTGCGACTCAGCACCCGCCCGGACGGGCACCCCGGCCTGCAGGCGACGGTCATCCTGCCGGCCGCGGCCTGCTGATCGCAATCAAGACGTGCACGGTGGCAGGCCGCCGGCCGTGGTGGGCGTCGGAGTCGGTGTGCCGGGCGTGGTCGAGAAGACCGGCGGGGTGAACGGAGTAGTCGGGGTGATCGGGGGGGGCGTCGGCGGAGGCGTCGTACAGGTGGGCGCCGGGGCCTTGTACTTGTAGATCGTCAGGATGATCGGCGTCGACTGGGCGTAGGGGAATCCGGGGGTGGGGCTCTCGTCGGCGACCGTGCCGTCCTTGGCCTTGTCTGGTGTCTCCACCGTCTTGCTGGTGTCGACGTTGGTCCAGTTGGCCGAGTTCAGCAGTGACTTCGCGACGGCCGCCTTCTTGCCCTCGACGTTTGGCAGCCTCACCTTGCCCGTGGACACCTTGAGGATGACGACCGACTGTGGCGCGACGAACGTGTAGGCCGTGGG
>JBHEMN010000134.1:0-11396 GCA_046262575.1 Jatrophihabitantaceae bacterium | reverse complement strand
TCCATGACGCCGTCGTAGCGATCCAGGCCGAAGATCAACGTCACGTTGACGCTGACCCCCGAGCCGGTGGCGGCCGCGATCGAGCTCAGCCCCTCCATGGTGGCGGGGATCTTGATCAGCACGTTGGGCCGGTCCACGAGCCACTTGAGGCCGTTCGCCTCGGCGGTCGTGCGCTCGGAGTCATGCGCGATACGCGGGTCGACCTCGATCGAGACCCGGCCGTCCTTGCCGTCGGTGCGGTCATACACCGGGCGCAGCACGTCGCACGCCCAGCGGATGTCGTAGGCCATCAGGTAGCGGACAGCTCCCTCGATTGCCATCTCACGGGTGGCCAGTTCGCGGACCTGCTGGTCGTAGGCGGTGCCCTTCTCCAGGGCCTTCTGGAAGATCGTCGGGTTGCTGGTCACGCCGACGACGTGTTTGTTATCGACGAGGTCTTGCAGG
The DNA here is from genome assembly GCA_046262575.1 of Jatrophihabitantaceae bacterium. GTDB lineage: Bacteria > Actinomycetota > Actinomycetes > Mycobacteriales > Jatrophihabitantaceae > QHCC01. The sequence goes on along the minus strand of JBHEMN010000134.1, from coordinate 10,952 downwards.
TTCCCGCTCCGCAGCCGCTCCCGGCTGATGTCATCGAGCCAGATGGAGACGTCCTGTGCGGACAGGTCGGCGAGCGCGTCACTCATGCGGATTTCCTTTCAGGTGCCGGTTGTCGCGCCGCGGATCTGGCCGGCGCGTTCGAGTGCGGAATGGGCCGCAGCGACGACGTGATCGGGGGTGAACCCGAACTGCTCGTAGAGCACGCTGCCCTCGGCGCTGGCGCCGAAGTGCTCGATGCTGATGATCTCGCCGAAGTCACCGACGATGTCGCGCCATCCCTGGCTGATACCCGCCTCGACGCTGATGCGGGCCTTGACGTCGGGCGGCAGGACCTGCTGGCGGTAGGCCGGAGTCTGCGCAGCGAACCATTCGAAGCACGGCATCGACACCACCCGGGTGGGCCAGCCCTCGGCCTCCAGCCGCTCGCGGGCCTCCAGGGCGAGGGACACCTCGGAACCCGTCGCGACGACGATCAGTTGTGGCAGCCCGGACGACGCCTCCTCGAGGACATAGCCGCCCTTCGCCGCGTCGAGCACCTTGTCCGGATCGAGCACGGGGAGGTTCTGCCGCGACAGCGCGAGACCGGCCGGGCGGTCGGTGTGTTCGAGCACCGCTTTCCAGCACGCCGCGGTCTCGTTCGCGTCGGCGGGGCGCACGATGTCCAGGCCCGGGATGGCCCGCAGCGCGGCGAGGTGCTCCACGGGCTGGTGAGTGGGACCGTCGCCACCGAGACCGATCGAGTCGTGTGTCCAGACGTAGATGGTGGGCAGCTTCATCAGCGCTGCGAGCCGCACGGGGGGGCGCATGTAGTCGCTGAACACCAGGAAGGTGCCGCCGTACACCCGGGTTCCACCGTGCAGGGTGATGCCGTTCATGACCGAGCCCATGGCGTGCTCGCGTATGCCGAAGTGCAGGGTGCGGCCGTAGGGTCCGCCCGGCCACGCCTTCGTCTGAAACTCGGCGGGCACGAAACTGGGCTCGCCCTCCATGGTGGTGTTGTTGCTCTCGGCCAGGTCAGCCGACCCGCCCCACAGCTCTGGCAGCACATCGGCGAGCGCGGTGAGCACCTTGCCCGACGCGGCACGGGTCGAGACCGCGTTGCCTTTGCCGTCTTTCTCGGTCGGGAAGCTCGGCAGGCTGCTCGCCCACCCGTCGGGCAGTTCCCGGCGGATCATTCGCTCGAGCAACGCGGCCCGGTCGCCGTTGCCGGCCGCCCACTTGTCGAAGCCCTGCTGCCACTGCGCCCGAGACTCGCGCCCGCGGGCTACGACCTGGCGGGCATGGGCCAGCACCTCCGGGTCCACGGCGAAGTGCGCATCGGGATCAAAGCCGAGGATCTCCTTGGTCTTGCGGATCTCGTCCTCGCCCAGCGCCGCCCCGTGTGCGGACCCGGTGTTCTGCTTGGTCGGTGCGGGCCAGCCGATGATCGTGCGGACGGCGATGATCGACGGCTTGTCGGTCACGCGATGGGCCTTCTTGATCGCGGCCTCGAGGGCCACGACGTCCTCGCCGGAATCGACGCGCTGGGTGTGCCAGCCGTAGGCGTCGTAGCGCTTGAGGACGTCCTCGCCGAACGCGATGGCGGTGTCGTCCTCGATCGAGATGTGGTTGTCGTCGTAGAACAGGGTCAGGTTGCCCAGCTGCTGGTGGCCGGCCAACGAGCATGCCTCGCTGGAGATGCCCTCCTCCATGCAGCCGTCGCCGGCGACGACGTAGATCTGGTGATCGAACGCGGACTCACCCGGCGCCGCGTCGGGGTCTAGCAGGCCGCGCTCGCGCCGTGCGGCCATCGCCATGCCGACCGCGTTGCCGATCCCCTGCCCCAGGGGACCGGTCGTCACCTCGACCCCGGCCGTGTGCCCGTGCTCGGGATGGCCCGGAGTGAGCGAGCCCCAGGTGCGCAGGGCGCGCAGATCGCCTAGTTCGAGGCCGTAGCCGGACAGGTAGAGCTGAACGTACTGGGTGAGCGAGGCATGCCCGTTGGAGAGGATGAACCGGTCGCGCGCGATCCAGTTCGGGTCGGTGGGATCGTGGCGCATCACCCGCTGGTACAGCAGGTAGGCGAGCGGTGCGAGGCTCATCGCGGTCCCAGGATGGCCGTTGCCCACCCTCTGGACGGCATCCGCGGCCAGCAGCCGTGCCGAGTCGACGGCCCTCGTGTCCAGATCGGACCACCACTTCGGATGCGCCGTGACGACGCCCTGCTGGCTGGCTTTGGCGGAGTCGGTCACGGCCGATCGGGTCCCTTCGACGAGGAGTGGCGCACGCGATACTGCCTGGCGCCAAGACTAGCCACAATGCGGCGGTATCAGGTCCCTGGCTTGGCCGAGCCTGACTCCGGTGCCGAAAGGGGCGCCGGATACCCTGAGGTCGTGACGCAGACCCCGGTTGCGCCCGTGGCTGCGGGCTCGTGCGGGCAAGCAGCGTCGGGCGCGGCCGCCACCGCCGCGGGGCCCCTGGATTCGCGGCGGGCGTCACGGCGCCGCTCGACGGTGCGGGCCTATATTGCGCTCACCAAGCCGCGCATCATCGAGCTGCTTCTGGTCACGACGCTGCCGGCCATGGTGCTCGCCGCGGGTGGCCTGCCGGGCTGGACGGTGGTACTGGCGACGATGGTCGGTGGCGCGCTCGCCGCCGGTAGCGCCAACGCGCTGAACTGCTATCTCGACCGCGACATCGACGCCGTGATGCGCCGCACCGGCCACCGCCCGTTGGCCCGGCACGACGTCTCCGCGACCGGCGCGCTCGTCTTCGGCCTCGTGATCGGCGTGATCGCGGTGCTGCTGATGGGCCTGGCGACGAACTGGCTTGCCGCCGGTCTGAGTGCCGCGGCGATCATGTTCTATGTCGTCGTCTACACGATGCTGCTCAAACGCCGCACCGCGCAGAACATCGTGTGGGGCGGGGCGGCGGGTTGCATGCCGGTGCTCATCGGCTGGGCTGCCGTGACCGATTCGTTGACCTTGGTGCCGGTGGTCATGTTCGGCATCGTGTTCTTCTGGACGCCGCCGCACTTCTGGGCGCTCGCGATCCGCTATCGCGAGGACTACTCGCGGGCCGGCGTGCCGATGCTCCCGGTCGTTGCGTCGCCCGTCCGGGTCGCGCGTCGGATTGTGGTCTACGCCTGGCTCACGGTCGCAACCTCACTGGTCCTCTGGCCCCTTGCCACCGGCTGGGTGTACGGCGTGCTGGCCGCATCCGCCGGCATCGTGTTGCTGGCCGGCGCACACCGGTTGCTGCGCAGGACCGGGCGCGGCGAGAATGCCAGGCCGATGCGGCTGTTTCATCTCTCGAACAGCTACCTCGCCTTTGTCTTCGTCGCCATCGCCCTCGACACGCTCGTGCGCTAGCTCGCGGCGCTGCCGGCGCGATCAGTTGAGCGGAATGGTGAATGCGATGCTGACCCGCGTCTGGAGACCGAATCGGTAGGTGTTGGTGCTGTTGTTGAAGGTCTGGCTCACTGAGCCGGACAAGGTCAGAGTCCCCGAGGTGATGTTGCCGGGAACCTCGAAGATGTTGTAGATCTTGTCAGCCTTAACCGCAATGTTCCTGGCGTGGACGGGCGAGCCGCCCGTCGGCGTGAAGGTCAGCAGACCCGCCGGAAACCCGAAGAGCCCCCTGTCATGGACCGCGACGTAGGTCATGGACACGTGCATGATCGCTTTGCTGGGGCTGCTGGCAGTGATCGGGGTCTCGTCGACGTTGCGATAGTTCAGCTCGGCCAAGGTGAACGTCACGGTGGCGGCTTCGGTCGACCCTGTCGTGCCGTCGGAGAACACCACGGCCGGTTTGAAGGTGAATACGGCGTTCGTCGTCTGGGTTCCCGTCGACCGACGGTTCTGCCGGGCCAGCACGAGGATGTTGTTCGGGCCCGGCTTGCCGTCCAGCAACGAGATGGTCTGCTTCACGCCGTGGTCGTCGAGTACCAGATCAACGGACCTCGCCGCCGTCGGCACAGCCAGGATTATGTACTCGCCGCGGCCGGCGTCGGGCACCGGACGGCCCGCAGCACCGTCGACCGAAACGGAGGAAGACGAGGTCAGGTCAGTGCTGATGCCGATATCGCCCTTGGCCCCGGCCGTCGCGAAAACGATCAGCTTCTGTCCGGGTGGGGCCGACCGGGCGTTGTCACCGCGTCCGTAGCGGCTGACCGGACCCAGCTTGGTGACGGTGACCCCGCCGGATGAGGAGCCCATGGCCGCGCCGGTGGGCGCGGCCGGCACGGTCAAGCCTCCGGAGTCCGTGGCGATGAAGAGGTTGGACTCGGCCGGTGGGGGATCCGGCACCTTCAACCCGCCGGCCCCCGAGGGTGCCTTCTTCCCGTCAGGTCGCTCCAACTTCACGTCCAGGGCGGCGGCCGGGTCGGCGCTCAGCGGGGTGGAAGCCGCCGTGAGCGTGACGCTGGAGCCGGTGCCATTCCTGCTCAGCGGGAACTTCAGGTACTGCTTTGCGGGGTCCCCGTCGACGAACAACACCGGGCCGCAGCGCAGGTTCGAGTCGATGTCGGTCTTCTTCGCGCCGTTCGGCTCGGCGTTCGGTATGGCGTAGTAGCAGCGGGTGTCCGGGCCTTTCGCGCCGTGGCGTCGGGCGATGATCGCCTGGAGGTTCGCCTCGGCCTGGCTGAGCACGTCGGCCGCGCCGTCGATCTTCGAACCCTGGTAGGTGAGCGTCGGAGCGTCGTTGCCGCCGCGTAGGAACAAGAAGTAGCCGCCCGTGAGCAAGCCGGCGAGCAGCACTACGACGAGGCCGATGATCAGGGGGCGGTTCCGGCGGCCGCGTCCGCCAGCCGGATACGGCGCCGGGTAACCGGCGGCGGGTGGCTGCTGCCAGGCCGGCGAGGCGGCAGGCTGCCACGGTTGCTGAAGCTGGGCGCCTTGGCCCCCCCAGGACGGTACGGACGGCGGCTGCTGTGGCGCCGCGCCCCCCGGAGCTCCCCAGGCCTGAGGTATCGGCGTGATGACGGTCGGCGGCTGTTGAGCGTGTCCACCAGGCCCGGCCCACGCCGGCGGAGCCGCAGCTGCCGGCGGAGCCGGAGCGGCCCCGGTGCTGGCGGCCGAGCGCCGGTGCTCGGTCCAGTTCTGGCCGTCGTAGTACCGCTGGTTGTGCTCATCCTGAGGATCTCGGTACCAGCCAGCTGCGACCATGGGTAACTCCCGTGCCGATTCAAATGCCCTGCGCGATGCATGGTGTCAGTCATGGCGAAACACGTCCAGTTGCCCGCCCCTACCATCAACGGATGATCGTTGCTCTGTTGACGTGCGCTGATCTTCCGGACGGCGACGAGGATGGTGGCGCGCTGGTCGCCGCGCTGGCCGCGCGTGGTGTAGCGGCCCGGTGGCAGGTCTGGAGCGACACCCCGGCGTCCTGGGCCGGTGAGCTGGCAGTCGTGCGTTCCACCTGGGACTACACCCGCGATCGTGACGCGTTCCTCGCGTGGGCTCGCACCGTGCCGCGACTGGTGAACCCAGCCGAGGTGATCGCGTGGAACTCCGACAAGACGTACCTGCGCGACCTCGCGGCTGCCGGTGTGCCCGTCGTCGCGACCGTCTTCGTGGCGCCCGGAACCATCGTCGCACTGCCGGTGACAGGTGAGTTCGTCGTCAAACCGTCCATCGGGGCGGGGTCGATGGGTGTCGGCCGGTTCAGCGGGGACACGCTGGAGCAGGCACAGGCGCACGTCGCGAACCTGCACGAGGCCGGTCGGATCGTCCTCGTCCAGCCATATCTGTCCGAGGTCGACACGGCCGGCGAGACCGCATTGGTCTACTTCGACGGCCAGTTCAGCCATGCGATCCGCAAGGCGGCGATGCTGCCTGCCCAGGTGACCAATCCGCTCGACCGAGTCACCGCCGACACGCTCTACCTCCTCGAGAGTGTGGAGGCGCGCGAGCCGTCGCGGGCGGAACTGGCCGTTGGCGAGCAGGTGATGCAGATCCTGCGTGACCGATTCGGGACGGACCTCATGTACGCGCGCGTCGACCTGCTGCCGACGCCGGCCGGTCCACTGCTGATCGAGCTCGAGCTCACCGAGCCATCGCTGTTCCTGTCCTATGGTGCGGGCGCGGTCAATCGGCTCGCCGCGGCGATAGCGGTGCGGGCATGACGATTCCGATGCCCGATCGCGAACGGCTGCGCGCGTTGCGGCGAATGAAGGGCATCGCGGCCGGACTGCTCGTCGCCGCCGCGGTCGTCTATCTTCTGTGCCGCACGCTGGCCCACGGCCACGGGGTGTGGGGCTACGTGCAGGCGGGTGCAGAGGCGTCCATGATCGGTGGCCTCGCCGACTGGTTCGCGGTCACGGCGTTGTTCCGCCATCCACTGGGTTTGCCGATCCCGCACACCGCGATCATCCCGCGCAAGAAGGACGAGATCGGTGCGGGCCTGGCCGGCTTCGTGAGTGAGCATTTCCTCACGCCCTCGATCGTCGGGGAGCGGATCGCGGCCGCGCGGGTACCGCAACGCCTCGGGGAGTGGCTGGCCGAGCCCGCGCATGCTCGGCAGGTGGCCGAGGAATTGGGCAACGCTGTCGGCGGGATGGCTTCGATCCTGCACGACGACGAGTTGCGCAATGCGGTGGCCGCGTTCGCCGACAAGCGATTGCGGGAGCTGACCGTCGCGCCGCATCTCGCCAGGCTGCTCGACGCGGTCTGCGACTCAGGGCAGCACCAGCTGGCTCTCACGGCGTCACTACGCGGATTGATGCGTTTTCTCGACCAGAACCGTGCGATTTTCCGCAAGAGGTTGTCCGAGGAGTCGCCAGAGTGGGTGCCCGACTGGGTCGACGACCGGGTATTCGCAAAAGGATTCACCGCCCTGCAATCGTTCCTCGCCGATGTCGCCCAGGATGAGTCGCATGAGCTGCGTAAGACCTTCGACACCCAACTGAGGGCCTTCGCCGAGAGGTTGCGCAGTGATCCAGTCCAGGCCGAGCGCATCGAGGCGGCCAAGCTCCAATTGCTCGACCGCCCCGACGTGCGGGAGTGGCTCACGACGTTGTGGACGAATCTGAAGAAGCTGATCGTCGACGGGGCGGCCGACCCCGATTCCGACCTGCGGCGCTCGGTGGAGTCACTGACCATTCGCGCTGGTGAGGCCCTGCGCGACGACCCGGAAGTAGGAGCAAAGGTCGACGACCTGCTGCAGCGCATCAGTGCGCACGTTGTCACGCATTACGCGGACGACATCGCCGAGGTCATCTCGGCGACGGTCGGGCGTTGGGACGCCGAGGAGACCAGCCGGCGCCTGGAACTCCAGGTCGGACGCGACCTGCAGTTCATCCGCATCAACGGCACTGTGGTGGGCTCGCTAGCCGGCCTGGTGATCTACGCAGTCAGCCAGCTGCTGTGAGACCTATTCCAGAGGGGCGGCCCATTCCGGGCGACTCTGGACGGGCCGCGTGCGGCTCGACGAGCAGCAACAGGCGCAAGGCCGCCAACCACACCAGGCAGGCGCCGAGCATATGCAAGGCCACCAGCAGCGCCGGCACATGCAGGAAGTACTGCGTGTAACCCAGGCCGCCCTGGGCGAGTTCCACCACGAATAACACCCATGCGGCCCGTAGCACTACTTGCGGCAATCGCAGCGCATACGCCAGGGCTAGCATGCCGATCGTGACGCCGACCAGGAGCAGAACTGTGTCCGCGTGAACCTGTGCCAGACCTGACGTCGAGATGTGGATGCGGTGCACGTTGCCGTTCTTGAGGTCGCCGGCATGCGGCCCGCTGCCAGACACGACCGTGCCGATGACGAGCACGGCGCCTGCAACGGACGCAGTCGTTCGCGCCAGGATGAGGCCGCCCCCCGGGGTCTGGACGGTGCGATGGTCAGTCACCCGCCACCAGAGCAGGAGGGTGAGCGCGATGATCGCGGCCGACAGCAGGAAGTGGGCCGCAACGAGCCACGGATTGAGGTCGGTGCGTACGACAATGCCGCCCAGAACGGCCTGGGTCGGGATGCTGGCGAGGGCCAGGGCGGCCAGCCGGGTCTCACAGCGCTGACGCCACGCTGCGATGAACGTGAGTAGGAGAACGGCACCAACGAGAAACGTCAACGTCCGGTTCGTGAACTCGACCGCCCCGTGGATTCCCAGCTGGTGCGTGGGCACCAGCGACGACCCGCTGCACGACGGCCAGGTCGGGCAACCCAGACCCGAGTCGGTCAGTCGGACGGCACCCCCAGTCACGACGATCATGACGTTGGCGACGACGCAGGCCAGCGCGAGACGGCGCAGCGCGGTAGGCGAATTCGCCCATCCCGACAACCGGCCGGCGACGCCCCGGTCAGGGCGCGCCACGGTTGCGGATGCGGCACCGTCTACTCCCATCGGAACCACCGTGCGGCGGTCGGCAGGGCCACAACAGCCCAGGCCAGCAAGGTCACGAGCGCCCGGGCGGGTACCCCGGGGCCGTCCTGCAGGACCTGGTGCAGTCCGTCGGACAGCGCCGCCGACGGCAGGTACTGCAGCACGTCCCGCGCCGCGGCGGGGTAGCGCGACAGCGGGATCGCGATGCCGCCGGCGAAGAGCAGGATCAGCCAGATCAGATTGGCCGCGGCCAGCGTCACCTCGGCGCGCAGGGTGCAGGCGACGAGCAGACCCAAACCACCGAACGCCGCGGTGCCGAGTGTGACGAGAAGCAGCGCGATCAACGGGTCGCCGTGCGGATGCCACGCGAGGACGTATCCGAGCGCGCAGATGAACGAGATCTGGACGGCCTCGATGAGCAGCACCGCCAGTGTCTTGCCGCCGATGAGCACCGAGCGCGGCAGCGCGGTGGCCCCGAGGCGCTTGAGGACTGCGTACTTTCGTTCGAACCCGGTGCCGATCGCCAGCCCGGTGAACGCGGCCGACATGACCGCCAGGGCGATGATGCTGGGCACGACGAAGTCGACGCGGCGGGGGGTGTCCAGCGAGTACAGCAGCGGAAGGTTGAAGAAGAACAACAACAGCAGCGGGATGACCATGGTGAGGCCGACCTGCTCGCCGTTGCGCAGCAGCAGGCGGAATTCCATCGACGCCTGGGCGGCCAGCATCTGTGACCGCGGTGCGGCTCCCGGCGCCGGCACGAAGGAAGTGATCACGCGCGCAGTTCGCGGCCGGTGAGTTCGAGGAACACGTCCTCCAGGCTGCGCCGTTCCACGGTGAGGTGGTTGGCGAGCACGCCCTGGCCGGCGCACCACGCGGTGAGCGTCGCCAGCAGTTGGGGGCTCACGTCCCCGCTGATGAGATAGCGGCCGGGCTCGGGTTCGCTGGCCTGGCTGCCTTCGGGCAGGGCGGCGATCAGCGACTCGAGGCGCAGGCCCGGCGTCGCCCGGAAGCGGATCTGACCCTCCGCGCCCGACCGGGTCAGCTCGGCGGGTGTCCCAGCCGCGACCACGCGACCGGCGTCGATGACCACCACCCTGTCGGCGAGGTGTTCTGCCTCGTCGAGAAAATGGGTGCTCAGCACGACGCTGACGCCGTCGGCGCGCAGCCGCCGGACGAAGTCCCACGTGCCACGGCGAGCCTGCGGGTCCAGGCCGGCGGTCGGCTCGTCGAGGAAAACGAGTTCGGGCCGGCCGACGAGTGCGAGCGCCAGAGACAGCCGCTGCTGCTGCCCGCCGGACAGCCGCTTGACCGGTGTCCGTGCGACGTCGGTGAGCCCCACATGCTCGAGCAGCGCGACGGGATCGTGCGGACGGGCGGCGTAGGAGGCGAACAGGCGCAGCAGCTCGAGTGCCTTGGCGCCGGTGTACCCGCCGACGCCGCCCTGCAGCATCACCCCGACTCGGGGCCGAAGCTGCGCAGCATCGGCGATCGGGTCGAGACCGAGCACCCGGACCGAGCCCCCGTCGGCCCGGCGGAAACCTTCGCAGATCTCGATGGTGGTCGTCTTGCCGGCGCCGTTTGGGCCCAGTAGCGCCAGCACGGAACCGGGCGGGACGCGCAGCGAGAGGCCGTCCACGGCCCGCTTGCCCCCGTAGGCCTTTACGAGGTCGCAGACCTCGACGGCAGCGGCGGGCACGGCGGACACTCCGTCATTCTAGGAACGCGGTGCGCTCGCCCGGCCGGCGGAGGCGGTGCTGCGTGACCTGCTCGACGGCCCCGGCATCAGGCGCGGGCCCCGGATGCCGCGAAGGCATCGACGTAGGCCTGCCCGGACAGTTCCTGCACGGCGTGCCGGACGGTCTCGGTGATCTCACGCAGCACCCGCGAACTGCGCTCCTCGGTGGCGCGGTGGCCGAAGTACATCGGCATTCCGAAGTGCACCCCCACCGGCTCGCGATACCAGCGGTGGGTCCCCGGTGGCTGCACCTCCCGGGTCCCGACCAACCCGACGGGCACGACCGGCGCTCCGGAACGCAGGGCCAGACGCGCAACGCCGGTGCGGAACTTGTACAGCCTGCCATCGGGGGAGCGGGTGCCCTCGGGATATATGCCCAGCGCGCCGCCCGCGCTCAGCACCTCGACACCGATCTCGATGGACGCGGCCGCCGAGCGGGTATCGGCCCGGGCGACCGGCACGTGTCCCATTGCCCGGAAGAATGCTGCCATCGCTGCGCCGCGCACGCCGGGAGTCGTGAAGTACTCCGACTTGGCGAAGTAGTAGACCTGGCGTCGGGCAGCGAGCGGGGTGAAGACCTCGTCAGCGAAGGAAATGTGGTTGGCGGCGATGATGACCGCCCCGGTGCGCGGGAGGTGCTGGATCCCAGTGATTTGCGGGCGGTAGAAGGCGCGCAGCGCTGGGGCGAGCGTGAGTTCGAGGGTCCGGTAGAGCACAGGGTGAAGCTACCGGTACCCATTGGGGGGGCGGGCCTGTCGGGCCTGGAGGAAATACGTCATACTGGTGTAGTGAAAATCCAGCACAGCACTGAGCCCGGTGCAGCGAGCGGCGGTTCCGACCGCACCCGCGACGCGGTGGCGCGGCTCGTGCTCGAACGGGGGCCACAGACTGCTGCGGCCCTGGGTACGCGCC
>JBHEMN010000133.1:0-6170 GCA_046262575.1 Jatrophihabitantaceae bacterium | reverse complement strand
GAACGGGGGCGGTCCGGTCCTCGCCGTGGTGCCGGCGGTGCGCCACACCCGCCGCGACGCCAAGCGCAAGTTGATCGCGGGCCACAGCTCAGGTTCCCGCGCGGCCGAAGCCTACGAGGACTTGCGCACGCTGCTGCTTCTCCGCATGACCGCCCGCCGAGGAGCAAAGTCGTTGCTTGTCACCAGCCCGACCGGGGACACACACACCGCGGTCAGCGCCAACGTCGCGGTCGCGCTCGCGCGGGCTGGGCGCCAGGTGATCCTGGTCCTCGGCGACTTGCGCCATCCGTACGGTCACGAGTTGTTCGGCATTGAGGGCGAGGCGGGGCTCGCCGACGTGCTCGAGGGTCGGGGCACTCTCACCGAAATGATCCAGCAGACCGACACTCGCGGGCTACAGATACTGACGGCGGGCACGCTCACGGGCGACGTCGCAACGGCGTTTCATACCCCGCTGATGCATCAGGTTTTCCGGCGGCTGCGCATGTCAGCTGACATCGTCATCATCGATGCCCCAGCGATCCTGGCTGGTGCCGACATCGCGACCATGGTCGAGCTGGCCGACATGATCCTTACGGTCGGCGACGCGCGGCGTACGACACGCGCGGAGGTATGCGCCGCCGCCGGGCAGTTGCGCCACGTGCGCTCAAAGGTCATCGGCTGCGTGCTCGACAACGGGCGCCGACACACCCGCGTCGTCACGCCGCCGTTGTCGTTCGTCACTGGCCACGATGACCATGCGGAGTCACGGTCAACGGGCGAGGACAGCGACGAGCCTTCGTGGTTGCGGGGCTCGGCCGGAGGGCCGGCAGGGCCGGCGCCGGGGGGACCGAAGCATGCCAACGGCTGGGACGGTGCGGTAGCAACGGGAAAGAGGCGGTGACGATGACTGAGCAGCTCGCGATGCCGGCCGTGATTCTGGACCGGGCGGAGCCCACCACTTGCCAGCTCTACCTCGTCAGGCACGGCACGACGACCATGAATGTCGAGAATCGGTACCGCGGCCGCCGCGACGTGCCCCTTGACGCTCAGGGCTACCAAGACGCCGTTGACGCGGCCCGCAAGCTGTCCAAGTCAGGGCTCACTGCCGTGTACACAGGCCCGCTGCGTCGCACGATCGCGACGGCCCAGATCATCGGCGACGAGGCGCGCGTTCCCGACCTGCGCATCCTGCACGGGCTCAACAACGTGGACTACGGAGCGTGGGAGGGAATGACATCCGAGGAAGCCGCGCGTTATGACGCAGACGCGTTCGCTCGCTATCGCACATCGCCACACCAAGCCGTCTGCCCCGCAGGCGAGCGATTGACCGATGCGCAGAACCGCATCGTCACCGCCTTGCACCTTATCGGGCAACGGCACCCGGGCGAGACAGTCGTCGCGGTGACGCACGCTGTGATGATCCGTCTCGTCGTGGCCAAGCTCACCGGCATCCGCGATGAGACCTGGCGGATCCCGGTAGGACGTGGCTCGCTCACCATGTTCCACGCCACCGGCGATTCGATACGACTTCAGACGCTTCCGGAAGGCGACGATGTCGACTGAGCGGCCTCGTTCGCGGGCCGGCGTGCGAATCTCTGCGCGGGCGGCGCGATGAGCCTCGCGGCGGCATTGGCACCCACCCCCCCGGCCATCGCCATCATTGCGATGGTGTCCGTGCTGGCCGTGGTCCAGTCGCTGTTCGGCGTGGGTCTGCTGCTGTTCGGCACCCCCCTGCTGTTGCTACTCGATGTGCCGTTCGCGGTGATCCTCGGCTACCTCTTGCCGTGCTCGATCGTGGTGAGCGCGCTGCAGGTTGCTACGAGCGGAGGTTTGACTCTGGAACCGATCAGGCGGCAGTTCCTGGCGATCACCGCTCCGGCGGTATTGGTCACGACCGGGGTGGCCATCGCGTTCGGGACGCCAAACCGGATCCGTCTGATCGTCGGCATGGTGTTGCTGGGGACGGCGGTGACCCGGTTCGGACGTTTGCAACCCGTGTTCGCACGTGGAGTCCGCCGGCATGCGCGGCCGTTGATGCTGTTGCTGGGCATCGTTCACGGCTGGAGCAACCTCGGCGGCGGCATCCTCACCGTTATCTGCGGCTCCTCGTTGGAGGACAAGGTCTCGATCCGCCGGCACATAGCCTTCGCCTACGGCACGATGGCCGTGTTGCAGTTGGCGGTCGTGATGGCGACGGCTCGCCCGCACCTTGAGGTGGGGCTGTGGCTGTTGCTGCCCGTCATAGCGGGCACCGTGTTCCTGCTGGTCGGGCAGCGGGCATTCCGGTTGGCCGGTGAGCGGTCCTACCAACTGGGCCTGACCGGATTGATCGTCAGCTTCGGCGCCATCCTGGTGGGCGCCTCATGACGCCGCGGTGTACTCGCCGCGACGCGGATCGACAGCGGGCGCGAGCGGCGACGAACCACCGGCCCCCGCATGTCCTGCTCATCGTCGAAAACGTCTCGCTGGCGCGGGATCACCGCCTGCGCAAACAGGCTGCCGCCCTGCTCGGGGAGGGGTACCGGGTAAGCGTGATCTGCCGGAGTGACCCGGGCAACCATGCGCTTGCCGGGGTACGGGTGCATCAGTACCGGGCACCGCACGACGGCAGCAGCAAGCTCGGGTTCCTGCGCGAGTACAGCCTCTCGCTGGTGAAGGCCGGCTGGCTCATCGCGAAGACGTTTGTCACCGACCGGTTCGACGCGGTGCAGATCAGCGGCACCCCGGACATCTACTTCGCGATCGCCGCGCCGTTTCGGCTGTTTGGCGCCCGCCTGGTCCTCGACCAGCGCGACCTCTCACCGGAGCTGTACGAACTGCGGTATGGCCGGCGCGACGCGGGCTACCGCGGGCTGCTCAGGCTGGAGCGGGCCAGCTACCGGACGGCTGACCATGTCATCACGGTCAACCGCTCTCTGCAGAGCACCGCATGCGCTCGGGGCAGCCTGCCCAAGGGCAGGGTCACCGTGGTCGGTAACGGGCCGGTCCTGGCGCATGTCGCTCGGCGCGCGGCGCGGCCGGAGCTTAAGCAGGGCAGGCGTTACCTGTGCTGTTGGCTCGGGGTGATGGGACCCCAAGACCAGGTCGAACTGGCGCTGCTCATGGTGGCTCACCTCGTGCTGGAGCGCCGCCGGACAGACTGCCACTTCGCCTTTGTAGGCGACGGGGAATCGCGCGCTCAAGCCCAGCGCAAAGCAGTCGAACTGGGGATCTCCGAGTTCGTTTCGTTTCCAGGCTGGTTGTCCGAGGACGACGTATTCGCCTATCTCTCGACCGCAGACCTGGGCCTCGAATCGAACCTCGAGGAGATCGTCTAGCCGGTCAAGGGGATGGAGTACATGGCCTTCGGCCTACCTTTCGTGGCCTTCGATCTGACCGAGACCAGAGCGCTTGCGGGTGGCGCCGCCGCGTATGCCGAACCAGCTGACGTGCGCCGCCTGGGCGAACAGGTAGACCGAGTGCTCGACGACCCGGACCTCAGGAGGGCGATGGGTCAGGAGGGCCGCCGACGCATCGAGAGCGAAGTCGCGTGGGACCACCAGGAGCCGGCCTACCTTGACGTGTACCGCTCGCTACTGGGACCGCCGCGGACCATCGCACCGACGCTGCCGCGCGCCGCGCAGATCACGAACGTGGCGGTCTGAATGAGTGTGTTGGCGCGCGTCCCAGGGGTTCGCCGCATTCGGCACGCGATCCGAACGCGCGCTTGCGAGCATCCTGCCCTCTACCTGCCGTTCGCCAGGCGCAAGTATCGGGCGCCGAGTCCCGAGGTCATCGGCCCGGAGACCGAGCTGGTAGTCGACGGCTACACGCGCTCGGCCAGCACGTTCGCGGTGTACGCCCTGCAGTTGGCCCAGGACCGTCCGCTGCGGCTTGCGCACCACCTACACGCGCCCGCGCAGCTGATTGCGGCCGCCCGCCGCGGCGTGCCGGCACTGCTGCTCGTCCGCGAGCCCAGAGGCGCGATCCTCTCCCAGCTCGTCCGTGAGCCAGGCGTCGCAATGCACGATGCACTGGTCGCCTATGTCCGCTTCCATCAGTGTCTGTTGCCCTACCGGGACCGGCTTGTCGTCGGGGAGTTCGAAACCGTCACCCATGATTTCGGGTCGGTGATCGGGCGGCTCAACCAGCGATTCGGTATGTCGCTTGCCGAGTTCGTGCACACCCCGCAGAACATGGATGAGTGCTTCGCGCTGATCGCGCAACGCGGCAGCTTGTCGCCGGTGCTGCTCGGTTTCGAATCAGGACTGGTGTCCAAGGACGCCGCGGTCGCCGAGATGCGCGCCCTGCAGAGCGGGGCCGGGCCGGGCCGGCTGCGGGAGGCGTGGATGCCGTCCGTAGAGCGGCAACATGCCAAGGATGCGGTCGCCGAACTCTGGTTGCGACCTGGCCTGACCCGATTGCGCGAGCGCGCGCTCGACGTCTACGAGGAGCTCACCCGGGCGGAACCCGGCGCGCCCTCAGCCGCGCACCCGAGCGCTGGCGCGCGCACTTCGATGCGGGATCGCGCATGACGATTTCCGACCTCGTCGCTTCGAACAGCACCGCACTCGTCGACCTGCGGGTCGGCGCGGACCGGGCCGCCGAGCTCAACGCGGGCGCCCTCGGCTGGGCGAGCTGGACGCTCACCCACCGGCAGTTGTGCGACCTGGAACTGCTCACCTGCGGCGGCTTCCACCCGCTGGAAACCTTTCTCGGGCAGGAGGACTACCTGTCGGTCTGCCAGGAGATGCGATTGGCCGACGGGACGCTCTGGCCGATGCCGGTGACGCTCGATGTGCCCGGAAGCGTGCTTGGCGCGGCAGAACGCAGCGGCTGGCTCGCGCTTCGCGACCCTGAAGGCGCCATGATCGCCGCGCTCCAGATCACCGAGGCGTGGCGCGCGGCCCGGCGGCAGGAGGCGGCCGTCGTCTTCGGCAGCACTGACGAAGCGCATCCCGGCGTGGAACACCTGATACGCGCGACGAACCCGTGGTACGTGACGGGACGACTCGAGGTGCTGAGCCTGCCTGAGCACCGCGACTTCCGCGATCTGCGGCGCACGCCGGCGCAGCTGCGCGAGGAGTTCGCCCGGCGGGGCTGGGAGCGCGTGGTCGCGTTCCAGACGCGCAACCCCATGCATCGCGCCCATCACCGGTTGACTCTGAGTGCCGCGCGCGATGCCGATGCGAACTTGCTGATTCACCCGGTCGTGGGTGTGGGAATGCCCGGTGACATCGATGCGCACACCCGCGTGCGGTGCTATCAGGCAATCATGCCGACTTACCCCGATGGCACCGCACTGCTGTCCCTGCTCCCGCTCGCGATGCGCATGGGCGGCCCGCGCGAGGCGTTGTGGCACGCGATCATCCGCAAGAACTACGGTGCGACCCATTTCATCGTCGGCCGGGAGCACGCGAGCCCCGGTCCGGATTCCGAAGGTCGGCCGTTCTACCCGCCGTACGAGGCGCAGAACCTGCTGGCCAGGCACGCCACGGAACTCGGGCTGCAGATCATGCCATTCCGACGGATGGTCTACCTGCCTGACCGTGACACCTACCGAGCGGAGGACGAGGTCCCTCCCGGCGAACGGGTGCGATCGATCTCAGGCACCGAACAGCGCAGACTGCTCAACGAGGGCGGCGAGCTCCCGAGCTGGTTCACGCCGCCGGCAGTGGCTCGCGAACTGCGCCGGACATACCCCCCGCGTGTCGAGCGGGGCTTCACCGTCTTCTTCACCGGACTGTCCGGAGCGGGCAAGTCGGCAATCGCCGCAGTGCTGTGCGTGGTCTTGCGTGAGCGAGTCGGGCGACGGGTCACCTTGCTCGACGGTGACGTGGTTCGCCGGAACCTGTCGCGCGAGCTCAACTTTTCTCGGCACGGACGCGACAGCAACGTGTTGCGCATCGGCTTCGTCGCAGCCGAGATCACCAAGCACCGAGGTATCGCGGTGTGCGCACCGATCGCTCCCTACGACCGTGCCAGGCGGGAGGTGCGCAGGATGGTCGAGGAGGGCGGCGGATTCGTGATGGTGTACGTCGCCACGCCGCTCGGGGTGTGCGAGAGCCGTGACCGCAAGGGTCTTTACGCCCGGGCACGGACCGGCAAGCTCTCCCACTTCACCGGCGTATCGGACCCGTACGAAGTGCCGGCGAATGCCGAGGTAGTCATAGATGCCGCAACCGGATCGGCGGAAGCGGCAGCAGAGA
>JBHEMN010000132.1:0-15047 GCA_046262575.1 Jatrophihabitantaceae bacterium | reverse complement strand
GAGTTCGTCCCGTCGTGGTGGCCCGGGACGAGCTGGCCAAAGCGATCGAGCGGTTCCAACGCTCCGAGAACGACCTGGACGACATCGCGGCCAGTCTGGCGGCAGATACTTCCCCGGCGCAGCTCAGTTCCCTGGACTCCGTCGGCGACGAGGTGCCGATCGTCCGTTATGTGAACGGGCTGATCGAGCAGGCGATCGACAACCGGGCGTCGGACCTGCACATCGAACCGACAGAACACGACCTGCGCATCCGCTTCCGCATCGACGGCGTGCTGCACGAGAAGGACACCGTTCCGCGCGCGGTGCAGTCGGCGCTCATCAGCCGACTCAAGATCATGTCCGGAGTCGACATCGCCGAACGTCGGGTCCCGCAGAACGGGCGGATCACCGTCGAGCTCAACCAGCGCCATGTCGACCTGCGCGTTGCCACACTGCCCACCGTCTGGGGCGAGAAGATCGTGCTGCGCGTTCTCGATACCGGCGGTATCGACCTGGAACTGACCCGACTCGGCTTCACCGCGGCCAACTACGAGCGCTTCTCCAGCTCGTTCAGCAAGCCGCACGGCATGCTGCTGGTGACGGGCCCGACCGGCTCGGGCAAGTCGACGACGTTGTACGCGACGCTGAGCGCGATCAGCAATCCCGAGATCAACATCATCACCGTCG
This sequence comes from Jatrophihabitantaceae bacterium, assembly GCA_046262575.1. GTDB lineage: Bacteria > Actinomycetota > Actinomycetes > Mycobacteriales > Jatrophihabitantaceae > QHCC01. The sequence continues at coordinate 14,381 of JBHEMN010000132.1, read as the reverse complement.
AGGACCCGGTCGAGTACCGCCTCGCCGGAGTCAACCAGGTCCAGGTGAACCACAAGGCCGGCCTGACCTTCGCTGCCGTTCTGCCGGCCATCCTGCGGTCGGACCCTGATGTGGTGCTGATCGGCGAGATCCGCGACCGCGTCACAGCGCAGCTCGCCGTCGAGGCGTCGCTCACCGGCCACCTGGTGCTGTCGACGCTGCACACCAACGACGCGCCGTCGGCGGTCACGCGCTTGGTCGAGATGGGCATCGAGCCGTTCCTGGTCGGCTCGTCCTTGGACTGCGTGATGGCGCAACGGCTGGCTCGACGGCTGTGCCAATGGTGCCGCGAGAGCTATGCACCGACTCGGGCCGAACTGGGCGCGGCGAGGTGGCCCTTCGGCGACATCGAGGCGCCGGCGACCCTGTGGCGCGCGGTCGGATGCCGATCCTGTGCGGGCACCGGCTACCGAGGGCGGATCGCGCTGCACGAAGTCATGCTCGTCAGCGAGCAGATCGAACGGCTGGCGGTCGAGCGCGCCTCGGCCCACGAGATTCAGCGCGCGGCCGTGGCCGAGGGCATGGAGATGCTTCGTGCGGACGGTTTGCACAAGGCGGCGGCCGGCGAGACGACGCTGGCCGAGGTCCTGCGCGTCGCTATCTGAAGCAGCCCGTCCTGATTGACGGCCTTTGCGGCTGTTTGCAAGCTGAACTTTCGGCAGTTTCTTCACACCGATTGTATTCGTTCATGATCGTGTGTATGTTCCGTGTGAAGTTACAACCGCTAGTCGCCGGTTGCGGGGCCGCGACGTTCTTGCCGAAGGGCCGGACGTGGACGCTCCCACCGCAGTACTGGACGCACCGGCTGCGCCGGTCAACGGGTCGGTCGACACCCGGCGCGCACTCAACCGCCTGCTGGCCGCGCTCATCGAGCACAACGGCTCGGACCTGCACCTGACTGTCGATGCGCCGCCGATGATCCGCGTCCACGGTGACCTGCAGCCCCTGCCCGGCCCCAAGTTGAACGCCCAGGACACGGCGGCACTCATCCGGTCCGTCCTGTCCGACGAGCAGTGGCGGCGCTTCGAACGCGACCTCGAGATCGACCTGGCCTACGACCTTCCCGGCGTCTCGCGCTTTCGCGTCAACTGCTTCCAGCAGCGCAACTCCTACGGCTCGGTCATGCGGGCCATCCCGCACATCATCAAGCCGCTGCACGAACTCGGCCTGCCGGAGCAGAGCGAGCGGTTCGCCCGCCTGCCCCGCGGCCTGGTGCTCGTCACCGGCCCGACCGGGTCCGGAAAGACGACCACCCTGGCCAGCATGCTCGACCTCGCGAACAGCGAGCGGCGCGACCACATCATGACGATCGAGGACCCGATCGAGTTCCTGCACCACCACCGCAAGTGCGTCGTGAACCAGCGCGAGGTCGGGGTGGACACCGGCGGCTTCGCCGAGGCTCTCAAGCGGGTGCTGCGGCAGGACCCGGACATCATCCTGGTCGGCGAACTGCGTGACCTCGAGACGGTGTCGACGGCCCTGACCGCCGCCGAGACCGGTCACCTCGTGCTCGCCACCCTGCACACGCAATCGGCGGCACAGACCATCGACCGCGTCATCGACATCTTCCCGTCCCACCAGCAGCAAGAGGTCCGGGCCCAGCTCTCGACGGCACTGCAGGGAGTCGTCACCCAGGCGTTGGTCAAGTCGGCCCACGGCGCCGGCCGCACCGTGGTCTGCGAGATCATGTTCGCCACGGCCGCCATTCGGAACCTGATCCGCGAGGGCAAGAACCACCAGATCCCGTCGTTCATGCAGTCCTCGGGGGGCGACGGAATGCTCACGTTCGACCAGCACCTCGCGCAGCGGGTCCACGAGTCGGCCATCACCTTCGAGCAGGCCCTCGGCCTGTGCCACACGCCGGAAGAGTTCACCCGGCTCGCGGGAAGAAGGTGACCCGGCGATGACCGCGACCCAGATACGGATCAGGAGCTTCGACTACGAGGCTCTCGACGGCAAGGGGAAGCGCACCAAGGGCCGCATCGACGCCGCAAGTGAGAACGAGGTGGCGGCCACGCTGCGACAGCAGGGCGCCGTCCCACTGACGGTGATCGAGGCCGGCAAAGGGATGCAGAAGGAGATCAAGATCCCTGGCCTCGGCAACAAGGTCAGCCTGAAGGATCTCTCGATCTTCGCGCGGCAGTTCGCGACGATGGCATCGTCGGGCCTTTCGCTGCTCCGGTCGCTCGCGATCCTCGAGGAACAGACCGCCAAGGTGCCGCTGCAAAAGGCGATCCGCGAGGTCCGACGCGACATCGAGTCAGGCCTCTCGCTGTCCGCGGCGCTGGTGAAGCAGGACAAGATCTTCCCGCGCATCGTGATCGCCATGATCAACGCCGGTGAGACCGGCGGCTTCCTGGACAGCGCACTCGACCGGGTCGCGGTGAACCTCGAAAAGGACGCCAACCTGCGGGCCAAGATCAAGTCAGCGCTGACCTATCCCGTCATCGTGATCTGCTTCAGCCTGCTGATGATCACCGGCGTGCTGGTGTTCATCGTCCCGATCTTCGAGAAGATGTTCTCGCAGCTCGGGGGCAATCTGCCGCTGCCGACACAGATCCTCGTCACCGCCAGCCACCAGCTGTTCTGGGCCGGCCCACTGCTGGTCGCGGTCGTGGCGATCGGGGTCACGCTGTTCAAGCGCAAGCTGCACAGCGATCCGGCCTGGCGGCTCAAGTTCGACCAGTTCAAGCTGCGCATGCCGGTCTTCGGGTCGTTGCTGACCAAGATCGCCATCAGCCGGTTCTCCCGCAATCTGGGAACGCTGCTGGCGGTCGGCGTGCCCATCATGCAGGCACTCGACGTCGTCGGCGGAACGACCGGCAACGCCGTCGTCGGTGAGGCGATGAAGGACGTCGCCAAGTCGGTGCGCTCCGGCGAACCGATGTCCCGGGCGCTGGTGGACAACCCGCTCTTTCCCGCCATGGTCACCCAGATGATGGAGGTCGGTGAGGAGACCGGTCAGATCAGCGCGATGCTCGACAAGATCGCCGACTTCTACGACCACGAAGTCGAGACGGCGACGGAGTCCCTCACGGCCGCGATCGAGCCCGTCATGGTCGTGGTCATGGGCGCCATCGTCGGAACGATGGTCATTTGCCTCTACCTGCCGATGTTCACGATCTACCAACACATCCAGGGAACGTCATGAACCGGCTCACGCGCAACGCCTGCCTCGTCAGCGTCACCTTCACACTCTTGGTCTGTGGCGTCACCTCGACCGCCTCGGCCACCGGGACCGGCTCGGCGACCGCGAAGGCGGCCCAAGGCGGCCCCACGAACATCACGATGTCGGCACCGCTCGGCAGCGGTCTGCTCGGCGCGACGGTGGCCAGCCTGGTGCAGCCGATCGTCGACGGTCTGACCAACGCGATAAACACGCAGATGGGCACCGCCGTCCGCGGGCTGCTCAACAGCTCGGGCAACACCGCCGACACCACCACCGGACCGGCGGCCTACCCGACCGGGCCGCTGGGCAAGGTGGCCATCCCCGGCTTGCTGTCGGCGAACCTGTACGGCCCGCAGGGCTCGGTGACGGCGAGCGCGTCGGCCTACGCCGCAACGTCGTCGTTCACCTCGGCCGAGATCAACGCCTTCAACATCCGGGTCGGCGACCTCACCGTCGGCAGCGCCAGCGTCAACTGCCCGGCGATCGGCACCGGTTCACCGACGTCGACCGTGGCGATGAGCGACATCAACCTGGTCGGCGGCCTCGTCCGGGCCCGGATGGCCAGCGGCAAGTCGCTCACCGACATCTCGCTCAACCAGGGATCGTGGCAGTCGATCAACGGCGTCGGTACCCACCTGACGACCGTGCCGGGACACGCCGACCTGCAGATCGCCACCAACGGTTCCTACCTGCAGGTCTCCCAGACCATCGGCGTCAGCCGGCTGCTCGCCGGACTCGGGCTCGGCGGTCTGTTCAGCGGCCTGCCCGGCCAGGTCGACACCAACGACTCGAATCTCACACTGTCGATCACGGTCGGTCCCGGCAGTGCGGCTGTGGGCACCACCGGGATCGAGGCGTGGGGGCTCGCGGTCGGTGTCGATGTCTCCGGCACCATCGCGGTGAAGCAGCTGTCCTCACTCGGCATCCTCGGCGGGACGGCGCTGATCACCGTGCCCACCGGCATCACCGGCACCCATCTGGGCAACCTGCTGGATCTCAAGCTCGCCTACGCCAACTGCACCAGCGGAGCGCTGGCCCAGACCAAACCGATACCCCCGGCGCTCATCTAGCGCGGGCCGACGAGCACCACCAAAACGGCGACGCCAGTCGCCCACAGATTTCCAGCCGCCCTTCCGGCTGGGAACGGAACCGGTCCCCCAGCCGGTCGCCGGCCGGGACTCGCACGCAGACCCGGCGCCATCCCCCACAGAGTCCCGGAGGCTCCCATGTACACCAAGCTCCAGCAGATCCGCGAAGAACGTGCCAAGGGCGAGCGCGAGGGCGGCTTCACCCTCATCGAGCTGCTCGTGGTCGTCGTGATCATCGGCGTCCTCGTCGCCATCGCGATCCCGCTATACCTCAACTACCGCAAGGGTGCGGAGAACAAGACGGTGCAGTCCGACGTCCGCAACGCGGTCTCGGCCCTCGAACAGTGCTACGCCGAGAACTCGAACACCTACCCGGCCGCCCAGACCAGCACCGCCGCCGGCGCCGACCTGGTCTTCACCTGCGGAACCAACACCGAGAAGGCCGTCGTGTCGGCGGGCAACACGCTCGTCTACAGCGGCCCGAACACCGCCAGCCCGATCAGCTACACCGTTGCCGGCACGAACTCCGACACCGGCAAGACGTTCACCTACGACAGCTCCACCGGCAAGATCACGTAACCCGACCGCAGACCCCCTCTCACACCTCGCAACACCCTAGAGTCCTGGAGGCTCAGTCATGCTCAACACCAAACTCGCGACCATGCGGTCGGAGAAGGACGCGGAAGACCGCGGCTTCACCCTGATCGAACTTCTTGTGGTCGTGGTGATCATCGGCGTCCTCGTCGCCATCGCGATCCCGCTGTACCTCAACTACCGCAAGGGCGCGGAGAACAAGACGGTGCAGTCCGACGTCCGCAACGCGGTCTCGGCCCTCGAACAGTGCTACGCCGAGAACGCCAACACCTACCCGGCCGCCCAGACCAGCACCGCCGCCGGCGCCGATCTGAGCTTCACCTGCGGAACCAACACCGAGAAGGCCGTCGTGTCGGCGGGCAACACGCTCGTCTACAGCGGCCCGAACACGAGTAGTCCGATCAGCTACACCGTTGCCGGCACGAACTCCGACACGGGCAAGACGTTCACGTACTCCAGCGCCACCGGAAAGATCACCTGACCGCTCGGGTGGGCGGAGGCGCCATTGCCTCCGCCCACCCGCTGCGTCTGGCCCCGTCAACTCGCCAGCTCGATTCGCCGGACCTATGCGCCTGCTCGGGAGGTGTTTCCGATGCACTCAGTTCTTCCCGATGCACGTCGGCCGCACCGTGCCGCCCCGGGTGACAGCGGGTTCGCCCTTCTCGAAGTCCTGGTTGCCGCGGTGCTGTTCGCCATCGTCTCGGCCTCTGCGACCGTCGCGATCGCCAAGAGCATCAGTGTCTCCAACACGACACGCAACCGGGTGACGGCCACCGGCCTGGCCGCGGCGGCCGTCAGTCGAGCACGCGCCGACACCGCTTCGCTGATCGCGGCGCCCAACGTCACGACCACCACGAGCGGCTACACCGTGGCGCGCACCGCCAACATCCCGGTGGTCAACGGCATTCGCTGCCCCGCGGGCCAGACGATTCCGCTCACGGTAACCGTGGCGTGGCAGCAGACCGGCAACCGCCTCGTCCGCATCGACACGGTGATCGCATGTTGACCGGGGCCTTCGACCGTCGGACCCGCTCTGGCCGATCAGCCGACGACGGCGTCTCACTCATCGAGCTGGTCGTGTCGATGACGCTGATGACGATCGTGGCGACGATGACCCTGACCTTCTTCATCACCATGAGCACCGCCACGACCCGCACGGTCGACGCGAACGTCTCGACCGGGGGCGCCCGTGGTGTTCTGGAGAGCTGGAGCCGGCTGCTGGCCCTCGCGGATTCGAGCCAGGCAACAGCAGGCGCAGGCAGCGGGCGGTTCCAGCAGATCACTCCGACCAACGCAACCTTCTACGCCGATCTGACCAACCGGCCCGCATCGGGCGCAGTGCGCAGTGCGCCGACCAAGATCTCGCTGTCCCTGGAGAACGGACAACTCGTCGAGCGCACCTACGCGCCCTTGTCGACAACGGCACCCAGCGCGTACCCCGGCCTCCCGACCCGGACCCGGTACCTGACTGACAAGGTCGTGCTGAACGGCTGGCTCTTCACGCCTTACGTCCTGGGCACGCCGCCGACCATCTCGGAGCCGAACGCGTGCTCCGGCGCCGCGGGGATCTGCGCGGGCGACCCTGCGGGCGACGCCCTCTTGCCGACGGTCATCCGCATCGACATCGCATTCACCGTCCAACCGCCGTCGGGTCCCGCCCAGACCTTCACGTCATCCGCCGCCGTCACCGGAGGCACGACATGATGCGCACCTTGCGCGACGCGGGCCGGCGCCGGATCGCTCGCCTGCGCCGTTGCTCCGACGATCAGGACGACGGCTTCGCCATGATCTATGTACTCATGATCACGATGATGATCACCATCGGCGTGCTGTCGGCATTGGTGATCACCGCCGGCAACATCGTGCCGGCGAAGCAGAACCAGGACGACGTCACGGCGCTGGGCGCCGCCCGCGCCGGCCTGGAGGATTACATCGCATTCTTGAACGACAAGTGCACGACCTTCAACGGTGGTGTGTGCAAGGACGCCAGCGGTCAGCCCCTCATCACGTCTGGCACCGCGTCGGGAACGGTCACCGGCACATCATCCGGCGGGACGGAATCCTATGACCGGTCGGTGCTCAACGCCGGCAGCTATCTGTCCGATGGCTACGTCCGGGTGAAGTCAACGGGCAAGGTGACGACCGGCACCAACGTCACTGCCACCCAGACACTCGTCGCTGACATGGCGGGACTCCCGAACGTGCTCAACTTCGCGTACCTGTCAAAGTACGAGACACTCGCCGACGCGTTCGTGCGTTCCTACTTCCCCGCGCGAACCGTGGCCATCACGAAGGCGGCAGCGGCGACGGCGGCCGACAAGGCCAGCCCCGCGCTGACCGGTTCTTCGACGGTTCAGTGGGCCGCGCCGGCGGGCACCGATATCTGCGACAAGCTCTGGTACGACGACAGCGCGAACCCGCTCGACCCGACGGAGGCGAACCCGATCGGGGCCGACGCCGACCCGGCCTACCAGAATCCCGGCCGCGGAACGCTGCGCAGCAGTTTCCGCACCAACCTGCCCATCGGCGCCGAGTGGAGCCAGGCCTCCACCAACGCCGGCGCGACGCTGTACCAGCCCTGCGAGGTCACCTTCACGTCCGGCATGACGTTCAGCGGGCCCGTCTACAGCAAGGACGCGCTCTACCTCAGCTACGGCACCACCGGCGGCACCGGACCGAAGTTCACCATCCCGGCGAAGGAGACACTGCCCCCGGTGTCGACCGGGTGGCGCGCGAGCAGCTACCCGGGTGCGATTCCCGGCCAGGTCTACCGCCAGTTCCCCTACATCCTCGGCGCGCCGTCGGCGGACTCGACCTTCGCGTCCACGAACAACACGGTGCAGACCTCGTCCTACGACCTCCAATTGCCCACTGATGTCGTCGACGCAGCCGGAAGCGCGACGTGCATCTACACCGGCCCTACGCGCGTCAAGGTCTCGGGCTCGACGGCGACGATCATCAGTCCGCTCACCACCGCTGAGCAGCCCAACGATCCCACCGGCTGCTACCACAACACCGCCGCCGGTTACACGTCCCCCATCAACGCCACCGGCGTCACGTCGGCCCAAGTGCCGATCAGCTCCACCACCATCTATGTTCGCAACGGCGGCACAGGGACCACCACGGTCAATGGGTCGGTGGCGAGCCCCATCTTCAGCCTGGCCACGCCCGCTTCGTCGACAGGTGCGGTCGCCGGCAGCAAGACGATGTCGGCAGCCGACGCCGGCTACGTACCGGCGCTGCTACAGAACCCGAGCACGCACCCCGACGGGCAGTGGACACCGCAGTGGACCGGCTACACCAATGTCGCCGGTTGCCTCTTGACCAACCTGAACCTGCTCAACGGCAATGATATGTCCTGGTTCAACTGCTCCGTGCCTCGCACCACAGTCAACGGCACCTCCTACAGCGACTCATACTCGTACGTGAAAGCCGCCGTGCAGAACGCGTTGGCCACGAACCCTACGACCTACTTGACCCCGACGGGTTTCGCGAGCCTCCTCAACAGCTACGTCTCCCTGGGCAACACGTCGGAGCCCAGCTCCCAGACCTATCCGAACAACACCGGGTTCTCCGGCCGTCGGTACGCGGTGACCGCGGTCGCTGACACGACCAGTCCCGGGTGCAACGCCACGAGTACCTCGACCGGTACTCCCACACCCGTGGCGCGCCCGACCACAGACAACTTCCTGTCCACGGCGTCCACCGGATACGTCACGCCGACGACCACATCCAGCACCACCTGCGTGACGGCCACGGTCACCTTGCAGGTCGGGATGCGGACTTCGAATCTTCTCGGCAACCTGAACTCCTGCAACCAGAACAACTGCGGATGGGGCGACGGAACGACCGTCGGCGCGTCCATCCCGCAGTTCAAGGTGACTGCGAAGGTCGTCACACCCGCCACCCAGTCCAACACCACGTCTACGGTCATCGCCTTCCCCGACAGCCAGGACGTCACGCGGTACCCCAGGTGGGACGCCACCAATACGAACGCACCCGGCGACCTGTACGTCGAAGGAACCGGGATCACCGGAAAGCTCAGCCTCGTCGCGCAGAACGATGTCGTCGTCACGGGTCCGCTCACGGCCGTCACCACCAGCGGCCCGAGTTCGGTCAACGGCGAGAACGCCTACCAGTCCGGCGGCGCCGTGTCACTCGTGGCGAAGAACAACGTCCGGCTCTACCACCCGGTCGGTTGTGCCGCGACCGGCGCGGCGACAACCGCCGGCTACTGCGCCAACGACATCACCGGGCTGTACTCAGGCGCGCTCGAGTCCGGCGGCGTCCTGGCCGCGACACACCCGGCCATGCAGTACTGCAATCTGACCACCGGGTACTCCGCCAATGCCGGCAACTCGAACTGCTCGGCCAGCCCACCCACTGCCACTGGCACGGGGCCGGTGTCCGAGATCGAGGCTGCCGTGTTCGCGTTGAGCGGCTCCCTGATGACGGACAACTTCAATCGCGGCGTGCCCATGCTCGACGCGCAAGGGGTACCGCTGAAGGCGACGTTGGTGGGCGGGCTCTACCAGTTGCATCGCGGGGCGACCGGTCAGCAGTGGGAGGCCCAACCGACCGACACGAGCCGGGCGGTCTCCGGCTACACGCTGCAGGACACGTATCTCGCCCTCGGCCCCGCCGGTCTGCCCTACGTCCCAGCACTGAAGAGCGGAAAGAGCAACCGGTCCTGGAACATCGTCTCGGTGTCATCGGGATGATCATGAACTCCGTACCTTGGTCCTTGGCTGCCCTCGCCGCGCTGTCCGGCGTCGTCGTCGGCACCGCGATCAACTTCATCGTGTTCCGGCTCCCGCAACACGACTCGGTGATGAACGCGTCCCTGCGCTGCGATTCCTGTCTTCGCCGGATCCGACCGCGGTTCAACGTGCCGCTCCTCGGCTGGCTCGCCAAGCACCACTGCCGCGCGTGCGGTCATGGGATCAGTCGACGGTACCTGGCGATGGAGGCGGGGACAGGCGTGCTCTTCGCCGCTGTGACGTTGCGCTTCGGGGCGACGGCCGAGTTGCCCGCCTACCTCTTCCTCGCGGCAGTGGGAGTCGGGGTTGCGGCGATCGACGTCCAGAATCGGCAGATCTCCGACACGGTCCTCCTGCCCGCCTACATCGTCAGCCTGCTCCTTCTGGTGCCGGCCGGCGCGGCCCAGCTCGAGCTGTGGCCCGCGCTGCGGGCCACCTGCGGCATGCTCGCCCTGTCCGCCATCTACTTGGCACTCGTCGTCGCCTATCCGACCGGGCTGAGCTCGAGCGACGTCAAGCTCGCCGGGCTACTGGGTCTCTACCTCGGGTGGCTGTCGTGGGGCGCAGTGCTGATCGGCGCAATGGGGGGCCTGCTGATCGGCGGGATCGGTGCGTCGGCGCTCGTCGCCTCGTCAGGCCGGCACCGGCTGACGGTCACGGCATACGGGTCTTGCATGGTCGCGGCCACCGGGTTCGCGGTGTTCGCCGCGGTCCCGCTCGCCACGTGGTACGGCTCGCTGCTGGCGGCCTCATGACTCCTCAACCGCTCACCCTCGCCCGCTCAATGCTCGGAAGGAGGTCATCGTGGCTACGGTGAACCTTGTCGGCCTGGACATCGGCTCCACCTCGATCCGCGCGGTCGAAGCAACGCGGGTCAAGGACCGGACGGTCATCAACAACTTCGGTCGGGTGCTGCTGCCGGAAGGTGCAGTGTCGGCCGGTGTCATCAAGGACGACCGGGCGGTGACTGCCGCACTTCGCGAGCTCTGGGCGAACTACAGCGTGCGGACGAAGGAGGTCCGGCTGGGCGTCGCCCACCAGCAGGTCATCGTCCGCGAGGTCACCGTTGCGAACGTGTCGGCCAAGGAGATGCGGCAGACTCTGCCGTTCCAGGTCCGCGACGCGCTTCCCCTACCGGTCGACGAGGCGATCCTGGACTTCTTCCCGCTCGAGAACGCCGAGCGGCGTGACACCGTCCGGGGGCTGCTGATCGCGGCGCCCAAGGAGTCGGTGATCAACACGGTCCACGCCGTCGAGCGGGCGGGGCTCCATGTCGCCCAGATCGATCTGGCCTGCTTCGCTGCTTTGCGCGCCGCCGCCCACCTCGCCGGGGACACGGAGGCGGTGGTCGACATCGGCGCCAGTTCCACCAGCATCGTGATCCATACCGACGGGGTGCCGCAGATCGTCCGCACGATCCCCCGCGGCGGAGCTGACATCACCCGGATGATGGCCACCCGGCTGCGGATAACGCCCGGCGAGGCCGAGGCGCTGAAGCGGCAGACAAGCCTGACCGACGACGGGGCCGAGAACTCCGAGATCATGAGCGAGGCGATCAGGCCGCTGATTAACGAGATCCGCAGTTCGCTCGCGTATTGCACCAACGCGAACCCGGGAATGCGGGTCAACCGCCTGGCCCTCGTCGGCGGCGCCGCGATGCTCTCCGGCTTGCCCGACCGGTTGTCCGAATCACTGAGCCTTCGCGCATTCATCTCCGATCCGCTGCAGCGGATCAGCGACTCGCGGCGGGGCGGCCGACACGACGCCCTCGGGCGCATGGCCCCCTCAGCCGCGGTCTCGATCGGTCTCGCGTTGGGAGCAGCCTGATGACCACCCTGGAGCTACCCCCTCGGGCGGCGCCGGCTTCCCAGCCCGGTCCGATGCCGCCGTCCGCACGGTTCGTGACGGTGTTCGCCGATCTCATGCCGGACGAGGTCCTGGCCGCGCGCCGCGGCGCGCTGATGAAGCGCCGAATGCTGATCGCGCTCGCCGGCGTGGTCGTGTTTCTCACCGCGATATACGGATTCAGCTGGATGCAGACGCACAACGCTGAGGGCGACCTCGGAACCGCCCAGGACCAGGCCACTGCATTGATGCACCGGCAACAGGAGTTCACCCCTTTGGTCAAGGCGCAGGCCGACTCATCCCAGATCGAAGGGACGCTCGCCCGGGTGATGGTCGGCGACCTGAAATGGTCGAGTCTTCTGGAATCGGTTCGCGCGCAGGCCAGCCCCGGAATGGTGCTGACCAACATCACCGGCACGGTGACCGCCGCGTCCGCAGCGGCCGCCCCGGTTCCGGGAGCAGTCCCCCCGGATGTGCTCAACCAATCCGGACAGGCTCAGGTGGGCACCTTGACGATCAGCGGGACGGCGCGGGACAAGAACTCGGTGGCCGCGTTCGTCGACCGACTGGGGCACGTGAAGGGACTCGCGGGCGCATTTCCGACGAGCGTCACGAAGGCCACCGGGACGCTGACCTTCGCAGTGAACGTCGTTCTGACAACGAAGGCGCTCGGCGGCCGCTTCGCACCGGTCGCCGGCATTCCCGGAGGTAAGTGACATGGTCAAGTCCCCGCAGGAGCGACTCTGGCTCGTCGGCGGCAGCGCCGCCGCCTTCGTCATGATCCTCATCGGCTACTTCTTCTTGATCGGCCCCGAACGGTCCGACACAAGAACCGTCCAGGATGAAGTCTCGGCGGCGCGCGGGCAGACGACCTCGCTGCAGAAGCGGATCGACCAGTTGACCGTGCAGAACAGGGACCTGGCCACGTTTCGCAACAAGGTCGCCCAACTGAAGCTCGCCCTGCCCTCGACCAGCGGTCTGCCGGACTTCCTGCGCTCGCTGCAAGCCCTCGGTAACTCCACCCTCACCGACGTCACCTCGTTGACGGTCGGACCGCCGAAGGACGTCCTCGCGGCTACCGGCCCGACGCCGGCGGCGGCGTCGGGCGTTGCCCCGAGCAGCAGTGCGCCACCAGCGGGCACCGTTCCCGCCGTGGGAACCGGGTCGGCGGCACACGTTTACGCGTTGTCGATCACCGCCCAGGTGTCCGGACCGACGACCCGACTGAATGCGTTCCTGGATCAACTTCAGTCCGTGCAGCCACGGGCAGTGCTCATCACCGCAATCACGATGGGCACGTCCGGAATCGCCGGCGCGGCACCGGCCGTCGGCGCCACGGGGAACACGATGCAATTGACGATGCAGGCCTTCGTCGCTCCGGACTCCTCGACCGGGGCGGCCGCCCCCTCCCAGGCAGCGCCGCCGAAATGACCATGCCTCGGGGACTCCGCCGCAGCGCCGTGGGGTGCGTTGCGGCGGTCGCAGCGGCAGCGCTCACGGGGTGCACGTCCAGTGCCGCGCATTCGGATCAGCCGGCGTCGCCGTCCAACGCCGCAGCCGTCGCGCCCACCCGGTGGTGGTCGAACAGCGCCGTCCGCAGCGGCAGCACGACCGCTCGCAACCACCCGGACTCGGCCCTGAGCAAGCTCCGCCCGTCCCGCAAGGACTACTGCGGCATGCTCAGGCAGACCGTCACGGCCGGCAAGACGGTCCTGCCGCACGGCGCCGCGTCCGACCCAGTGCTCATCCAGTCGTTGTCCGCCTTCATCGGCGAGCTGCAAAAGGTTGCCCCGCCGGCCGTCGCAGCCGACTGGCAGGTCCTCGGCCAGGCCATCCTGCCCCTCGTCAAGGCCGGCGGAAAGGCGCCGAAGACATCGACCCTCGACGGCGCGACGGTGCAGAAGGCGGCGGCGAGCGTCGCCGACGACGCCAAGCGCAGCTGCGGGGTCGACCTGTCGTCCCTGACCGGCTGACCCGGCTGAGTGTCAGCGCAGCTGCGACGCCGCAGTCGGGCGCAACCGCATTTGCTGCATCGGTAGCTTCGCCGTCTGCAGCAACGCCGGCAGCAGCTCGTCACGCCACGCGGCCGACTGATCGAGCTCGGCGCGGTGGCGCTCGTACGCCTCGTCGTCGTCGAAGCGGTTGATCCACACGACCGCGTCCTCCTCTCGCAGGGGCAACGCCGGGAAGTTGTTCGGCGACGGATCGGTGACCAACACCGCGACGGCCCCGCCACCGGTGTCGGCCAGCACTGGGGCCACCCCGCCGAGGACGAGTTCGCAGAACTCGTCGTCGACCGGCCGATCGCGGTAGACCACGGTGATTCCCACCACCGACGCCGGATCGGCTCCGTCGCCTCGCGGCGTGCCGTAGCGCGGGCAGCCCGGCCCGAGGCGCACCGGGCGGAGAAGCAGCGCGTCGTCGGAGTCGACGAGCGTGGCATTGGCCCGGTCGCGGTTGGCCTGCCAGACCGGTCCGTAGTAGAACGCTGGCAACGCCGCGCCACGCGCCGTCCACGAGTCGTAGGCCCGCAGCCAGACGAAACGGTCGGGATCGTCGAGATCCCGGAACTGCCCCACGATGTGCATGCCCGCGTCTTCCTGCCCGGCGACGAAGTGCGTGTCGAACAGGTCGATCAGGTCGTCGCGCCGGCCCGGACGAAGCGTGTACTGCCGCAGGTCGAGGATCCCCGACCGCGGGAAGCTGACTCCGCTCATGCGCCGAGCTCCCGCGTGAAGCGCATCTCGGCCCTCGACGAGACGTTCGGACGCGATAAGTCGTTCGAGCTGGGCGACTTCTGGCGCGCTCAGCTGGCCGACTTCGACGAACGCCGGTTCGTCACTGAGGCGACCGTCCGGCTCTCACCAGCGCTCCGTGCCCGGCTGG
>JBHEMN010000131.1:0-4671 GCA_046262575.1 Jatrophihabitantaceae bacterium | reverse complement strand
CGTGCGTCCGCCGATCCTGCCCTTGACCGACTCGCGGTCGTTGCGGGTCAGCGTGGCCCGCGGCAGCATCGCGTACTCGGCGGTGACCCAACCGAGGCCACTGCCTTTGCGCCAGCGCGGAACCCCCTGCTGCACCGACGCCGAGCACAGCACCTTGGTGTCGCCGAACTCGACGAGCGCCGAGCCTTCGGCGTCCTTCTGCCAGTCGCGGCGGATCGTGATCGGGCGAAGCTCGTCGGCCGCACGGCCATCAGGTCGGGACATGCCAGTGAGCTTATCGGCGGCCTCCGTCAGCGCATGTCAGCGCGGTGCGCGCTCGCTGCGTGCGCTGCGCGGCAGGATGGACGGCATGCGCAGCCAGACCATCATCATCCACACCGGCGATCGGGCGCGTGTGCACGAACTGGGCAGGGCATGCGAGGAATTCGTGGGCGCCGAGCAAGATGGCCTGCTCAACGTCTTCGTTCCGCACGCCACCGCCGGCCTGGCGATCATCGAGATCGGGGCCGGCAGCGACGATGACCTGCTGGCGGCACTCGACAGGCTGTTGCCCCGCGACGGACGCTGGCAACACGCGCATGGTTCGCCCGGACACGGCCGTGACCACGTGCTGCCAGCATTCATCGCTCCGTCAATCACCATCCCCGTGCTCGCAGGGCGGCTGCAGCTCGGCACCTGGCAGTCGATCTGCATCATCGACACCAACGTCGACAACGCCGAGCGCCGGGTCCGGCTGAGTTTCCTGCCCGGCTGAGCGCCGGGTGACCTCCTCCTGAGCCATAGCGATGTTTGGCGGACGGCCTCGTTGCACGACGCGGCACAGGGGCGCGCGTCAGATCAGGAACTCAGCAGCCGGCTGGGCGATCTCGATGGTCCCTCCGAATGCCCCCGCAGCCTCGTGCGCGGCCACCTCCCGCGACCCCCAGGGCGGCACGTGCGTGACGATCAACCGGCCGACGCCGGCCCGCTCGGCATGCTCGCCGGCTTGCCTGCCGGTCAGGTGCAGATTCGGGATGCATTCCTCCTCCGGGCCTACGGATGCCTCGCACAGCAGCACGTCCGCGGCCTGGGCGAGCGAGACCAGCGCGTCGGATTCGCCGGTGTCGCCGGAGTAGACCAGTGTGCGGTCGCCGTGGGTAATCCGCACCGCGCTCGTGGGCACCGGGTGGTTCATCGCCGCGAACGAGAGCGCGAACGGACCGAGCTCGCCGCTGGCGGGCGTCGAGAAGGCGAACAGTTCGTGCAGGCCGAGCGTGCGGGCGTAGGGGTCGTAAGCGGCCTGGAGTCGATCACGGGTCCCAGCCGGGCCGATGAGCGGAATGCGCCGCGCGGGGCCGGGCAGCCGATAGCGCGCCCCGCCGTAGCGCAGCGCGACGATGTAGGCCGTCAGGTCGATGCAGTGGTCGGCGTGCAGGTGCGTAACGACGATCGCGTCGACCTCGCCGGGATTGACATAGCGCTGCAGCGCCCCGAATGCCCCGTGACCGAGGTCGAGCACCAGGCGAAATCCATCGGCCTCGAGCAGGTATCCCGACGCCGCCGAGTCCGGCCCAGGCATGCTGCCTGAGCAACCCAGAACGGTGAGCTTCACCCGACTCCTCCGAATACCGGCGCCACCGTGGCGAACTCGGGACCGAGAAAGCGGTGCCGCAGGCGCGTGAACGGCTCGGTCGCACCGGTGGCCCGGAATGTGTGTCGTGGTTCGCTCGCGTCATCGCTGCGCAGTAGGTCGGCGTCAGTGAGCACTCGGTAGACGTCCTTGGCCGTCTCCTCGGCGCTGGACACGAGCGTCACCGAGTCGCCCATGACAACTGACAGCAAACCGGTCAGCAGCGGGTAATGCGTGCAGCCGAGCACCAGTGTGTCGATGCCGGCAGCATTGAGTGGCGACAGGTACGCCTCGGCCAAGCCGAGCAGCTGCCGACCGCTCGTGACGCCACGCTCGACGAACTCGGCAAAACGCGGGCACGCCGCACTGGTCACCTCGATGCCCGGCGAGGCGGCGAAGGCGTCCTCATATGCGCCGCTGGTGACGGTGGCGAGCGTTCCGATGACACCGACCCGGCCGTTGCGGGTGCCGGCCACAGCGCGGCGCACCGCGGGCAGGATCACCTCGATAACCGGCACCTCGTAGCGCTCGCGGGCATCGCGCAGGCACGCGGCGCTGGCGCTGTTGCAAGCGATGACGAGAGCCTTTACGCCAGAGCCGACCAGGTCATCCATAATTCCCAGCGCGTGCGCCCGCACCTCGGCGATGGGCTTGGGCCCGTAGGGCCCGTTGGCGGTATCGCCGACGTAGTGCAGCGACTCGTGGGGCAGCTGGTCGAGTACCGCACGCGCGACAGTCAGGCCGCCGACCCCGGAATCGACCATCCCGATGGGTGCGTCGACATCGCGAGTGAGCATCGCGTCAGGATACGGCCGAGGACGTTCCCCGCGGCGTCTTGGGCGTATCGGCCCGCCGCGGGTGCAGCACCGCGCCGGCGAGGATGCCTGCGGCGAACCCGCACAGATGCGCCTGCCACGATACCTGAGACTCGAAGGACGGCAGCAGGCCGTTCAACAGCGTCCCGAAAAAGAACAGCACGAGGGCAGCGACGACGATCCACCGGAGCTTGCGGGAGAAGTAGGCGCGCGCGATCAGGTAACCCAACCAGCCGAAGATCAGGGCGCTGGCACCGACGATGACGCCCGATGGTGCGACCAGCCAGGTCGCCAGGCCGCCGAGAACCAGCACGAGCGAACTGACGATGAGCCAGGTGCGGACACCGGACAGCATGAGCACCCACCCCACGGCGACAAACGGGAACGTATTGGAGATCAGGTGGCCGTAGCTGGCGTGCAGGAACGGCTCGGTGAGAATGCCCCACAGCCCGTCGACACGGCGGGGGCGCAAGCCGAACCGGCCGGAGTAGTCGTGCGCCGCGTTGAAGATCTGGATGACCCACAGCAGAGCAGTGATGCTGAGCATGACGATGAGCGCGCCACTCCAGCTGGTGGGGTCGAACGGCGGCTCGGTGGCGGGCGCTTCGTCCTTGTCGCGCCCGGCCGCCAGCCAGTTGCGAGGGTTGAGCGAGGTCACCATCGCAGCGTAACCAGCCAGGGCAGCGGGCGTCAGGCCGCGACCGGACGGCGCCGTGTCGCGGCGAAGCTGTAGCCGAGCAACGCGAGGGAACCGAGCAGAGCGATCAGTTCGCCGGTCAAGGACAGCGACTTCTTCGTGTACCAGAAGGGCTCGGACATGTCCGGCAGCGGGCCGATCTTGCCGACGTTGACGTAGCGATAGAGCAGCAGCACGAAGGCGCCACCACCGGCGACGAGGCCGGCTAGCGCGGCTGTCCACCGATTGGCCCTCACGATGACGGCCAGCGCCGCGACGATCGCACCGATCGCCTCGATGCGGAACAACGTCGCCTCGCTGACCGTGCTCGTCTTGACGCCGCGGTAGATGTCAAGGCGAGCGAGGTCGAGGTGCGTGTACGCGTCGATGCCGAGTCCGACGACGATGACGATGACGATGCCCCACCGGGCGATGACGTTCATGTGCCAATCTTCGTACCCGGGGGCCCGACGGTTCATCGCAGGGCTCACTGGGCACGAACTGTGATGGTGTGCAGGCCCGTCGCCCCGGACGGGAACACGTCCCGATGCGTCGGCGGTTGCACCGTCCCGGCGGCATCGATAGCGCGCACCCTGAGCGTGTACTCCCCCGCTGCAGGGGGCGTCCAGGGCAGCACCCACTGTCGCCAGGTGTCAGACGACGGCACCGGGGCGAGTCGCGCGGGCTGCCACTCCCCCGCACCGACCTGCACCTGCACCTGCGAGATGCCGACGTGCTGGTCCCAGGCGACGCCGGCGATCGCGACGACCTGGCCGGCCTTCACCTTGCCGCCGTTGCCGGGTGTGTCGATGCGCGACGCCAACTTGATCTCGGTCTGCGCCGCCCAGCCGCCCCGCACCCAATACGCCTGGTCCGACGCGAAGGTGCTCGCCTCGATGTCAACCACCCACTTGCATGCCGACACGTAGCCGTACAGCCCCGGCACGACGATACGGGCCGGAAAGCCATGCGCGATGGGCAGTGGGACACCGTTCATGCCGACCGCGATGAGCGCGTCACGACCGTCCATGACCACTGCCGTCGGCGCACCGATGGTCATCCCGTCCGAAGACGTCATGACGAGTTGATCGGCCCCGTCCTGCACGCCCGCCTCGCGCAGCACGTCAGCCAGCCGTGCCCCGAGGAAGCGGGCATTGCCGACCAGTCCCCCGCCGACCTCGTTGGACACGCAGCACAGCGTGATCCAGCGTTCGATGAGCGGGCGTGCGAGCAGGTCCGAGTAGCTGAGCTTGACCTCACGATCAACCATGCCGTGGATGCGCAGCGACCAGTTCTTCGGATCGAGCTGGGGCACCGAAATCGCGGTGTCGATGCGGTAGAAGCCACTGTTGGGGGTATTCCACGGCACGCCGCTCTTGCCCAGGTCCGGGCCGTTGACGACCTGAGCGACAGGGGCGGGCGGGACGGCCGGTTCGACCGGCGCGGGCAACCGCAACTTGGCGCGGGCGGCCGAGACGTCGAAGCGGGCGGGCTGCGCGGCGCGCCCGCCGAACCCGGCGACGGCGGCGAGTCCGGCAGCCGCGGCACTGCCCTGCAGGAACCCGCGGCGG